>JAQTVU010000172.1 GCA_028706695.1 Mycobacterium sp. | reverse complement strand
CCACATGTGTTCGTAGTCGGCGTCGGCATCGGCGATATCCGGCGCCGTCTGGGCGAGGGCGTTGGCCGAGGCCAGCGACGCCCGCCGGGTGCGGTTGGCCTCGATCTGCGCTGGGGGCACCACCGCCGCGAACGCCGCCTCGTAGGCGTCCGCGGCCGCCTTGAGCCGGCTGGCCGCCTGCCGAGCGTGTGCGCCAACCGCTTGGAGCCAACCCTGGTGCTGTGCGGTGGCCGGGGCCATCACGGCGGCCGCCGGGCCCTGCCGCCCGGCGCACAGCTCTGCGGTCAGCGCACCGTAGTGCGCCGAAAGCCCATCCAGGCCGGCGGCCAGCTCATCCCAGGCCGTGGCGGCGCTCGTCATCGGGCCCGAGCCGGCGCCCGTGTAGATCTGCCCGGAGTTGGTTTCCGGGGGTCGTATCGCGAAGTCCATCGCTAGCTCACTTCTCGTGCGCCGGCGGGGACGGTATGACTGCTGCAGAAGAACATGGCGTTTCCTTAACCAAGACAAAACCAAGACAAAACCAAGACAAGACCAAGACAAAGACCGGGGACGGGGTCCGCGCCGGGATCGTCGCCCGGGCAAATAGCGCCGAAGTGACCTGCCCGCGCTACGGCGGCGGGCGGGTTGCCGGATGACGATCGAGCGGGTGTCGGTCGGCTGGTATCGAAAGAGCTGCTGGTGCCTGATGCCAGGCTGTCAGCAGCGCGCCACGCAGAATTGCGTCAATATGTCTTGGCCGTGGTCGGCCGGAGCGGTCGCCGGTGGACCTGGGTCGGCCCCGCTCGGTCTGAGCCCCGCAGCGGGGAACGCGGTCGGCACCGGCAACCAGCCGGGTCGCGGTGCCAGGGGGGTCCACGTGGACGGCCGATCGCGCGTCATCCACATGCTGTGGAACGGCTTCTTGCCCATCGTCTCGGAGTCGCACGAAGAGGCCCGGGCCAGATGGACGGTGGGCTGCGCGTGGTGGATCTGGGCGGCGTGCCGGTGGGTCGCTTTCGACCAGGCGGTTGCCTGCGACCACGCCGCGGGCTCCGGCAGCGTGGACGCGGAGAATTTCGGCCGCAGCGCCGAGCCCGCGATGAGGGCGACGAACACGCTGAAGGCGGCCGCAATTGCGGCGGCTCGCCGCCACCGTTCACGTCGACCAGCGCCCTGAACCGTCACAGTGGCCCTGACTGTAGTGCGTCAACGACTCAAGGTTGCTGTGAAGACGATCAGAGTAAGGTGTGGATTTCGGTCGGGCGGGTCGACATTCACGGAACTTCACCCCGGGAATCCGCACCGGAACTTCACAGGGGCCCAACGCTATCGGTGACGACGATTCAGTGCCCGATGCTAGGCGGGCGGCGGCGGAGTTGTCAGCGGGTGACGCGCCGGGTGCGTCACCGGGTGGTCACCGGGGGGTCACCGGGTTGATCGGGGTGGACCTCAGCCGCCCCAGACGATGAGCGGAATCGCCATCTCGGCCGGGGTGGCCGCGCCGTGAAAGCCGATCAGGCTGGCGGTTTCCGGGGGCTCGTGGCCGGTCGCGAGCACGGCCGTGTCGCCGGTGCAGGCCACCACGACATCGCCGATCCGCGCCCGGTGCCGGGGATCGACCGGCCCGAACAGGCCCGTCGCCACGGCCTGCTCGCGGCTGTAGACGTCGGCCCGGCCGCCCAGCACCTCGGTCCAGGCCGCCTGCACGTCGGCCGCGGAGCCCGGTTCGGTGTGCAGGTACCGCACCCGCGGCTCGCCGGCGACCACGCGCACCCCATGGCCCAACCGTGGATCGGTGTCAAGGTCGAGGCGAGAGTGCGGCGCGACGTTCAGCCCGCCGTGATCGGCGGTCACCAGCAGCCCCGCGCCGGGCAGCAGCGCCTCAAGAAGCCGGGTCAGCAGCGCGTCGACACGGCCCGCCGCCTCGTGCCAGCCGGGCGAGCCGATACCGAAGACGTGGGCCGCGGTATCCAGGTCGGCGGTGTAGCCGTAGACCAGACCGGCTTCCGCGCGCAGCTCCTCGACCAGCTGCCCGGCGTAATCGGCGTCGGGCCGCACCGGAACGAACCGGGCGCCGCGATAGGCGGCCTCCGTCAGGCCGCTGCCCAGAAACGCCTCCGGCAGCACGGCGCGCGCACCGACCCCGGCCCGCTCCAGACGCTGAAACCACGTCGGCAACGGCTGCCACGTCGCGTGCGGGGGGTCGTCGCGCCACCGGATGTGGACGAGCACCCGGTCGGTGCCCGGGACGTTGAGGGTGAAGCCCAGGATGCCGTGTTCGCCGGGTCGGGCGCCGGTGCCCAGAGACACCAGGCTGGTCGGCGTGGTCGACGGAAAGGTGCAGGCCAGCCGGGTCAGCGTGCCGCTGCCGCCGGCCAACACGGCGGCGAGCAGCGGCGCGCTGCCGGCCAACTCCGGGAGCAGATGCCAGCCCATCCCGTCCACCAGTACGACCATGACCCGGTCGAGGTGGCCGAGGGAGTCGGCCAACCCCAGCCCGTCGGCGGCACCGGGAACACCCAGCAGCGCGGCCGCGGCAGGCAGCACGTCGCAGATCGAACCAGCCACGACCGCCAGTCTGGCACCCGCACGCTTGGCTTGAGATTTAGACTTTCGCCAGTCGTCGGCTGGTCACCCGCAACTGGCGGTCCGTGCTGTGAGCGAGCGCACGCACCTGCTGCGGCCCCAGCCGGCCCCAGTGCATCGCGACCCGGCCTCCGACGGCCACGTCGGGAACCGCGCTGTATCCGTCGGCCCAGACGTCGAGCAGGCGCGCCGAGGGCTCGGACAGCGAAAGCGTCCGGCCGTCCCAGGTCAGCTTGCGGCACAGCACCCAGACGTCGTCGCCGCACCGCGAAACCACTGTTCCCCAAGTGATCCGGCAGTTGTCCAGCACGCGCAACGGGTGCTCGCCGCGACCCAGGAAGCGCGTCCAAGGGTACACGCCGAACACGTGAAAGCAGTGGTTGGCGGCCGCCTCGCGGGAAAGGTCGGCGATGTCGGCGGTGTCGGCGGCGAGGTGCGACCAATACCGGTCCGCCTGGGGGCCGATGATCGCCAGCGGCGCGTCGAAGAACTCCTGCGGGTCCAGGTCGGCGCCGACACCACCGCCGAGCCAATAGGACTCGACCAACCGATGATCCAGCGGGTCGGCGGTGCCGGTCAGCGCCGACCGGACCCGCAGATAAGGCCAAGCCCCGGAGAACTTCGTCGCCGCGCTGCGCACGTCGTCGACCGAGCCGTCGCGCAGGGCGGCACCCGCGGGGGGACCGCAATAGCCCAGTGCGTTGGGTGCGTAGGCGTAGCGGGCGAACATCTCGACACCGCGGTCGTCCCGGTCGTCACGGGTCGGCGCCACGCCCTACCCCCGCCCAGGCCGCCCCACGAGCCGGGCCGCGTCACGGTGCAGGCGACCGAAGCTGTAATAGGCCGCGCACGCCCCCTCGGGGGAGACCATGCAGGTTCCGATCGGGGTCTCCGGGGTGCAGGCGGTGCCGAAAACCTTGCATTCCCAGGGCCTGAGGACACCCTTGAGCACCTCGCCGCACTGGCAGGCCTTCGGGTCGGCGACGCGCACGCCGGGCATGGCGAAGCGCAGTTCGGCGTCGAACTCGGCGAAGTCGTCGTGCAGCCGCAAGGCGCTTTGCGAAATGAAGCCCAGCCCCCGCCATTCGAAGTGCGGGCGCAGCGAAAACACCTTGCCCATCAACGACAGCGCCGCCGGGTTGCCGTGCTCGGGGGCCACGCGCTTGTACTGGTTTTCCACCTCGCAGCGGCCCTCGCGGATCTGGGTGAGCAGCATCGCGACCGACGCCAGGATGTCCAGCGGCTCAAAGCCAGCCACCACCAACGGTTTTCGGTACACCTCCGACACGAACCGGTAGGGCCGGCTGCCCACCACGGTCGACACATGCCCGGGGCCGATGAAGCCCGACAGCCGCAGATCCGGCGATTCCAGGATGGCCTTGATCGGCGGCACGATGGTGACGTGGTTGCAGAACACGCTGAAGTTGGGCAGCCGCAGGTCGCGGGCGCGCACCAGCGTGACGGCGGTCGACGGCGCGGTGGTCTCGAAACCGATGGCGAAGAACACCACCTGTTTGCCGGGGTTGTCGGTCGCGATCTTCAGCGCGTCCAGCGGGGAGTAGACGAAGCGCACGTCGGCGCCTTGCGCTTTGGCGTCGAGCAGGCTGCCGTTCGAGCCGGGGACCCGCATCATGTCGCCGAAGCAGGTGAAGATCACGCCGGGCTGGCCGGCCAGCCACCTGGCGTCGTCGATGCGCCCCATCGGGATCACGCAGACCGGGCAGCCGGGGCCGTGCACCAGTTCGACGTTGTCGGGCAGCAGGTGTTCGATGCCGTGCCGGTAAATCGTGTGGGTGTGCCCCCCGCACACCTCCATGAATTTGAAGTGGTCGCTGTCGCCGGCCAGCCGCGCGATGACCGGCAGCAGTTTGCGGGCCGCGGCCGGGTCACGGAATTCGTCCACGAATCTCATGACGGCCCGTCCTGTCAGACGATCGTCGACGAGTCGAAGGCCGCCACCTCGGTGGTGTAGGCCTCGCCGAGTTTCTCGATGGCGGCCAGGGTGAGCAGCGCCTCGGTTTCGTCGATCTTGGCCATCGCGAATCCGACGTGGATGAGCACCCAGTCGCCCGGTGCGGGCATGTCGTCGTCGAGCAGTCGTACGCTGATGGTGCGCTGCACGCCGCTGACGTCCACCTTCGCCAGATAGTTGGCCGGGTCGGTGATCTCGACGATCCGGCCTGGAATCCCAAGACACATGTGATGTTCCCCTCTCGGCGCCCTTATCAGCAGCCTCAGCAGATGCGGGGCAGCGGGTCCCCGACCAGCATGTCGACGATCCGGGTGCCGCCGAATGCGGTCCGTAGCACGACGCTTTCGGCGGGCTCGGCGACGATCTCGCCGACCGCGACCGCGTCGGCGCCCAAGGGATGCGAACGCAACGCGGCCAGCCCGGCCTCGGCTTCCTCGGCCGCGACGACCGCGACGAACTTGCCCTCGTTGGCGACGTAGAGCGGATCGATGCCCAGCAGCTCGCAGGCGCCGTTGACCGTGGGCGCCACGGGCAGCCGCTGCTCTTCGAGCAGCACCCCGAGACCGCAGGCCTGGGCGAGCTCGTTGCACACGGTGCCCACCCCGCCGCGGGTCGCATCACGCAACCATCGGGTGGCCGGCGCGGCCGCCATCAGCAACTCGACCAGTGCGCTGAGGCAGGCGGTGTCGGAGACGATGTCGGCCTCGATGGCCAGGTCTCCCCGGGCCAGCATCACCGCCATGCCGTGATCGCCCATCGAGCCGGACAGCAGCACCTTGTCGCCGACGCGCACCGCGGCTGGCGACAGGGCGCGTCCCGCGGGGATCACCCCGGCCCCGGCGGTGGTGATGAACAGGCCGTCGGCGGCGCCCTTGGGCACCACCTTGGTGTCGCCGGTGACGATCTGCACGCCCGCCCGCGCGGCGGCGGCCGCCATGTCGGCGACGATGTCCTTCAACTCGGCGATCGGGAAGCCCTCTTCCAGCACGAACGCCGCCGAGATCCAGGCCGGCACCGCGCCGGTCACCGCGAGGTCGTTGCAGGTGCCGTGGACGGCGAGTTCGCCGATGGACCCGCCGGGAAAGCGGAGGGGTTGCACGACGAACGAGTCGGTGGACATCGCGATCCGCTCGCCGCCGGGCAAGGTGAGGACCGCGCCGTCGCCGAGCGCGTCCAGCACCGGGTTGCGGAAGGCCTCCACGAACACCGCGTCCACCAGCGCCGCCGAGGCCTTGCCGCCCGCCCCGTGCGCCAGGGTCACGTGCTCGTCGAGCAGCCGGGGCCGCCGCCGGCGGAACGACTCGATCCGCTCGATGACCTCACCCTCGGCGAACCGCGGCCCCGACGAAAGATATTCTTCCGGCGAGTTTTTCATGCGGCCCCCACGCCTTGCTCGGCCCGTTCGTGGGTCGCCAGCCACAGCCG
>JAQTVU010000171.1 GCA_028706695.1 Mycobacterium sp. | reverse complement strand
GGGCGGGTTTTACTCGGTGCCGACCCGGGACCAGCTGCGGCCGCTGGCCGAGCAGTTGCGCCGGGCGTTGGACGACGCGCTGGCCACCGTGGAATGGGTGTCGGGGTTTGAGTTTCCCGATCTCGATGTCGAACACGAATTGTTCGCGCTCGCGGCGCCGGGCGCGTATCCGATCGAGAACGGCGACATCGCACGCAGCGGCGGCCCGTCTTTTCCGGTCGCCTGCTTCACCGACCACGTCGCCGAAGCGCAGGTGCCGTATTCCACGGCCCTGCATGCGACGCTGGACGGCGGCCGCTACCTGACCGGCCCGCTGGCCCGGTACTCGTTGAACTCCTCGGCGCTCTCGCCGACAGCGGCGCAGGCCGCCGCCCAGGCCGGGCTCGCGGCGGAATGCCGAAATCCGTTCCGCAGCATCATTGTCCGCGCCGTCGAAGTGGTCTATGCGATCGACGAGGCGCTGCGGATCATCGAGGGCTACCGTCGTCCGCCACGGCCCTTCGTCGAGGTGCCGGCGTGTCCCGGGACCGGGCACGGCGTCAGTGAGGCGCCCCGCGGCCTGCTGTATCACCGTTACGAAATCGGCACGGAGGGGCAGGTTTCCGCGGCGACGATCATCCCGCCCACCTCCCAGAACCAGGCCGCCATCGAAGCCGACCTGGCCGGGATCGTCGCGGACAACCTTTCGCTCGACGATGTCGCGCTGACCGCCCTGTGCGAACGGCTGATCCGCAGCTACGATCCGTGCATCTCGTGTTCGGCGCACTTTCTGACGCTGACGGTGCGGCGGGGATGACGTGGCTGGCAGCGGGACAGTCGGCGGGACAGTCGTCGTTGGTCTTGGCAATCGCTACCGGCGCGACGACGGGGTGGGCCCGGCCGCCGCGGCGGGGCTCGACGATCTCGCGTTACCGCACGTCCGCGTCGTCACCGGGATCGCGGAGCCGATGGGCCTGCTGGAGGCGTGGACGGGCGCCGGGCTCGCCGTGATGCTCGATGCGGCGGTGGCGGCGCCGTCCGTGCCTGGCCGTATCCGTCGGTGCACCCTGCAAGACCTGGAAGACCCGGGTGGCACCGGTGCCGCGTTGAGTTCGCACCGGGTCGGCATCGGCCGGGCCCATGCGCTGGCGCGAGCACTGGGGCGCGCCCCCGATGCGCTCGTCGTGTTCACTGTCGACGTCTCCGACACCGGTCACGGGATCGGTCTGACGCCGCCGGTGGCGGCGGCCGTACCGACGGTGCTCGAGATGGTGGTGGCAGAGATCAACCGCGTCGGTCGGCCACCGCGGAGATCGCCGCGCCGAGCTTCGCGGTGATCTCGTCGGCGACCGCTACCAGCGCCGGATCACCGGTGACCTGGACCAGCACGGCCGGGTTCAGCCCGTCGACGATCACCGTGCCCGGATAGTCCGGGTCGGCGCGCACCACCACGTTGCACGGCAGCAGCAGGCCGATCTCCCGATCCAGCCCGATTGCCCGGTGCGCCAGGGACGGATGGCAGGCACCGAGGATCAGGTAGTCCTCCATATCCACGCCCAGGGCGTCCTTCAGCGTCGTCTTGACGTCGATCTCGGTCAGTACGCCGAAACCCTGGTTTGCCAAAGCTTCCCGGATGTATGCCACCGCGTCGCCGAACCCGGTCGTCAGATTCACCGACAGTGCCGTTTCCACCCGCGGTCCTTGCATCGAACTCCCCCTATTCGTGGATTCAGGCGGCGCGCCGACGGTTCCGGCCCGACGTGTCCGGTCGCGTCACTGGGCCCCTCGGCCCGGGACCCCACCCGACGTGGGTAAGATACAGCCCAAGCAGTGCCGCGGCGATGTCGACGCCCACCCACAACCCGGGCATGCCCATCGCGGCATCGGTGGCCGCCAGGAACGCGCGCGGAAACGCCATGAGGAACACCGCCCGCAGCGCAAGCGCCCAGCCCACCACGCTGACGGTGATCGCCGCAGCGCCTCGCCAATACGGGTGCAGCGCAATGATTACCAGCGCGACTAAGAGCAGGAACGCGCCGGTCACCCAGGGCCAGGCGGGACTGTCCCCGAACTCTGAAAGCAACCTGCGCATATCTGAGGCGCGCGCCACCGTGGTGGCGGCGACGATGACGAAGAACGGCCCGAGCACGCGCGCGAACCCGCGCGTGCGGTCCTGCTGCAGGTGAGTGTTCATTTGGCGGCACCTCCATGGGCTGGTGTGGAGTCACCATCCCATCCCGACATCGCAGCGTGGTCGGCGAATCGCGGGCGAGGGACGGAAGTCCCGCGCAGGGGACCTTGGTCGTGTCTCGGCGCGCGAGAGGACGAACGGCTCTCACGGCAGCGTGCCCAACCGGAACCGGCGGCCGGTGACGAGTTCGGGAATCACCCGCACGTAGTGCATCTTCTCCGGCGTTGTCCAGGACAACGACTGGGCGTGCTCGGCGTCCTCGATCTCCTCATCGGTGTGAAGCACGCGTGTCACGCCCTTGACGATCACGCTCCAGCCCTCCGCGACGTTGTGGTCGTCGACCTCGAACAGCACCCGATTGTTGATCGCGGTGCTGACCAGCTTGGTCCCCTCCGCGGTGCGAAACAGCACGCTGCGGCGCTGGACGACGTAATTGACGGGAAAGATCTCCGGTTGGCCAGCCACGCTGGTGACCAGCCGTCCGAGCGTCACATTCGCCATCAGCCGCCAGCACTCGCTTTCCGGCAGAATGGTGACGCCATCATCGACCACTGACATCCATTGCCCCTTTTACTCGTAAAGCCTCCACGATTTGACCGTCTACCGAATCTCGAGCACGTCACCCCACGGCCGGCGCGGCGTCGCCGCCGGAAGACGTTCCATCGGAGGTGCGATCCCGGCACGGACCAGAACCTGAGGGTCGCCGTGCCCGGGGATGAGTTGCCGCACAATGTCACGGCTTTCCTCGAGTTCGATCAGATGCGTCAGCGTACAGGTCGCCATGCCCGCCATCGTGCATTCCAGCAACACCGCCGACAGCACCTCGCCGCAGCGCAGCACGTCGGCCCTGGTGTCGTCCGGGGTGGACAGCACCAGGATTTTCGCCCAGTCCACCTTGACCTCGGGACGCCGATTCTCGTGGCCGCGGAACGGAAACTCGCGCCCCACGTCGACCCGGCGGTATTCTGTGTCGGACACCAACGCACTGGGTGGGACTCCCTCGGTCAGGACGAACGCCGAAGTCCACCACTGCATTTCGGCATGATATGAGGCATCGTCGCGCCGAAGCGCGCCGGTGAGTTCCGTGGCATTGACCAGGTGCGGTCGCGCCTCGTCGCCCAGCACGTCGAGGGTGACGAGGCTTTCGTCGAACGCGGCTCGCAGGCCGGGTTCGAAGAGATCCCAGTAGGTGGGGCGTCCCAGCGGAAGCCGATCGCTGCGGCGCTGCAGGATCGCCTCGGCGCGGCGGCGCCAGGTGTCGGTGACGTGATCGCGCGGACGGAATTCCACTGTGGCCAGGTGCCCGGGGTTCTTCGGGTCGGGGAACCGGGTGACATGCGGGTCCCAGCCCGCGGCCGTGATGGCGACGCAAAGGTGATGCAGGACCGCGCCACAGCTTAGGAGCACGTCGCGGCCCGAGCGATCCGTGGCGGGTAGCGCCCGGTGGCGTTCGGCGAACAGGCGAAGAACTCCGCCCTCGGCCACCCATCGCCACGGCTGGCTGTTGTGCACCGACGGCGCCCGGCAGGCCAGTTGCACCGCCGCTTTCAGCACCGCGGTGTCCGGCCTCGTCTGCATCCCGTCAACCCCTGCTTCTCCTCGGCTCGGCCGTGACGCTACGGGAAAGCGGGCAGGCGCCGAAAGGGCCGTAAGTCCCGTCGGCGGCGCCATTCGGTATCGCCGATGGGACAGGGACGTTGGGTATTGCGCGACGCTGGAGCCGGGTCCAATGCCGTGACCGCGGGGACCAAGGACCCTGGCAGCCGATGCCGCTATCCCCCAGGGTGGAAGTCGAACAGAAAGCGGGTGGAAGCGATGACGCGGACAACGGTCGATATCGGGGTGATCAAGTCGGCGGTGGAGTTGGCCTGCCGTGCCCCGTCGCTGCACAACAGCCAGCCTTGGCGGTGGATCGCCGGCCGCGCGACCGTCGATCTGTTCGCCGACGCGCACCGGATCGTGCATTCCACCGACAGCGCGGGCCGTGAGGCGATCATCAGCTGTGGGGCGGTTCTCGATCACTTCCGGGATGCGATGCTGGCCGTCGGCTGGGAAACCGACGTCGATGAGTTTCCCAACCCGAACAATCTGGACCACCTGGCCTCGATCGACTTCGCCGCGGCCGGCTACGTCACCGACGCCCAGCGCCAACGCGCCGCGGCGATCGCGCGGCGCCACACCGACCGGCGCCCATTTCACGCGCCGCAGGACTGGGCGGCGGTAGAACCCGCGCTGCGTAGCGCGTTCGGCGCGGAGTTGGCCACCCTCGAGGTGCTGCCCGACGAGGCGCGACCCCGGCTGATCGAGGCGTCGCGACTCACCGAGGTCCTGCGTCGCTACGACGACCACTACCACCATGAGTTACGTTGGTGGACAGCGTCGTTGCGGGATGCGGAGGGCATTCCCGAAGGCGCACTGCCGTCGCCGGCGCAGGCGGGCGCGGTCGACGTCAACCGCAGGTTTCCCGCCAACGGGCACACCCATGCCAGTTCGGCAGCCGACGACGAGGCCAAGATTGACGAGGCCAAGATTCTGGTCTTGGCGACACACGGCGACACCCGCGCGGATGCGCTCAACTGCGGGCAGGCGCTCTCGGCGGTGCTGCTGGAGTGCACGGTGGCCGGGTTGGCGACGTGCCCGGTAACACACCTCACCGAGCTGAGGGCCAGCCGCGACATCCTGCGCGAACTAATGTCTGACACCGCCGCGGTGCCACAGGTGTTGATCCGGGTCGGCGTCGCGCCCGCCGGCGGGGACGCGCCGGCACCGACACCGCGCCGGGCCTTGCGCGACGTCCTGGAAATCCGCCGCTGAATCGCAGAATCGCAGAAGCGTCCCAGACAAGCCCCCGGACAAGCTGCGGGGCGCCGCCGGACACGGGCAGCCGAATCGCCTTGGGCGCGTTAATCGTTGTCGGCTCGTTGGCGTTTCCTGAGTCGACGACTGCGGCCGAATTCGCAAGGACAAGGCAAGGAATGACAACAGCACGGAGGCATTACGGACACATCAAGGACGCGGTTTGCCGGTGTCTGCCTGTCACTCCCCGGCCGGGTGATGGCCCGGTGATGGCCTGCATCGGCGTGCGCACCGCCCGGGTCGCCGAACGAATTGATTAGCAGCTGACCAACGCCCGGCCGCCCGGGACTTCGGTCCCTTTCGCCGGTGCCGGGGCGACTGCTCGAATGGACAGTACATGGGGTTTTACGAGGCATGGTCACTTGCGGCAGCTAGGAGCGATTCATGACCAGAGCGGCTGATGTCACACGGCACTCGCCGCGGCGGGTGTTCCGGGACCGCCGGGAAGCCGGCCGGGTCCTGGCAAACCTGCTCAGCGCCTACCGCGACCGTCCGGACGTCATCGTCTTGGGCGTGGCCCGGGGCGGAATGCCGGTTGCCTGGGAGGTCGCGGCTGCGCTGCACGCCCCGTTGGACGCCTTCGTCGTGCGCAAGCTCGGCGCGCCCGGCCGGGAGGAATTCGCGGTCGGAGCGCTGGCGAGCGGCGGCCGCGTCGTGGTGAACGACGACGTGGTGCGCGGATTGGGGATCACGCCGCAGCAGCTGCGCTACATCGCCGAACGCGAAGGCCAGGAGCTGGTCCGGCGCGAGGCGGCCTACCGCGGCGGGCGTCCGCCCGCGGCGGTGACCGGCAAGATCGTCGTCCTTGTCGATGATGGATTGGCCACCGGCGCAAGCATGTTCGCCGCCGTGCAGGCGCTGCGGGAGGCGCAGCCCGCACAGATCGTGATCGCGGTGCCGGCGGCCCCCGAATCCACTTGCCGCGAATTCGCCGGACTGGTC
>JAQTVU010000170.1 GCA_028706695.1 Mycobacterium sp. | reverse complement strand
AGCCGTTGCTGGGCGCCGCCATTGGGCACCGTCAAACCGCTGGAAGCGCCGTCCTGGTTGACCGCGCTGGCGGGAATGACCGCGCGGACCTGATCACCATCGCGCACCGCGTCGCTCAGCCTCTTGAGCACTAGAAGTCCGCAGCCTTCGCTGCGCACATAGCCGTCGGCAGAGGCGTCGAAAGTCTTGCATCGCCCGACCGGCGAAAGCATCCGGGCGCGGGATGCCGCGACGGCCGTCACTGGACTCAGCAAGACGTTCACCCCGCCGGCCAACGCCAGGTCGCAGTCACCGGAACGCAATGCCTGACAGGCCTGATGGACGGCCACCAGCGCCGAGCTGCACGCGGTGTCGACCGCCACTGCCGGGCCTTCCAGTCCGAGCGCGAACGCAACCCGACCCGAAATGGCATTGAGCGCATTGCCGGTGATGAAGTGGGGCTCGATCTTGTCGATCGGCTCAGCCGACAGCAGATGCGCGTACTCGTTGGCGGCCACCCCCACAAAGACTCCGGTTCGGCTGCCGCGCAACGACGCTGGCGAGAGTCCGGCCCGCTCCAGACCCTCCCATGCTGTTTCGAGCATCAACCGCTGCTGCGGGTCGATCCAGACGGCCTCGCGCGGGGAGATACCGAAGAACTCGGGATCGAAGCCGTCGATCCCGTCCAGGAATCCGCCGAAGCGGGTGTAGGTCTTGCCGGAAGCCTCGGGATCCGGGTCGTAGAACTCATCGATGTCGAATCGGTCCTCCGGGACTTCCCGGATCGCGTCGACACCGCCGGACAACACGTCCCAGAAGGCTTCCGGATTGGGCGCGCCCGGGAAACGGCACGACACCGCGATGATCGCGATCGGTTCGTCCGTGCGCGCCGTCACCACGGAGGCCAGCTGAAGCCCTGCGGTGTCGGATGACTGCTCGCTGAGCCCGAGCACCTCGCCGAGCAGAAAATCGACCGCGTCGGACACCCGGGGGTGATCCATCGCCAGGGTCACCGGTATCTCCGCGCCCACACCTCGTTCGAGTTGGCGCCGCAGTTCAACGGCCATCAGCGAGTCCATGCCGAGGTCGAAGAACCCCGCGTCCTCACGGATGTCGGCGACATCGACCCGCGTGACCTCTGCCACCGTGTCGCGTAGGTAATCCGTCAGCAGCTTCTTGCGCTGCTGCACCGGAGCATTGGTGAGCCGCTCGACCAAGGGGGTCTTCCCGGACGCCGTCACGACCGGCGCCGGGGCACTCGGCTGGGCGGGCACCTCCCGCTCCAGCTCCGCCAAGAACGCGCGCCTCCCCGCTTGCTGGTAAAGCGGCAGGAAGCGGGCCCAATCGATCCGGGCGACAACCCCTTGTGCCGGGCCCTGCGCCGATGCAGCCGCCACGACATCGGCAAGACCGGCCAACGCATCGGCAGGCGACAACGGCTTGACCCCGCGTTGGTCCAGACGCGCACGAGACTCCACGTCCGCCATGCCCGCCGACCAGGGACCAAAGTTGACGCTGATCCCGGCGATACCCCGCTCCCGCAGCCGCCAGGCCATCCCGTCGAGGAATGCGTTGGCCGCGCCGTAGGCGGTCTGACCGAATCCACCCCACACCGAGGCGATCGACGAGGTGCTGATAAAGAAATCGAGCTTCAGGTCAGCGGCCGCCTCGCTCAAATACCAGGCACCCCATACCTTCCCGGCGAAAACCCGATCTACTTCGGTGTCGTCGAGGTTGCTCAGCGGGGTGGTGCCGATCTCGCCCGCAGCGTGGACGATGCCGGCCAACGGCGGTAGCTCGGAAGCCACGGTGGTCAACAGGCGTGCGACATCGTGCGCATCGCCGACATCGGCAGCCACGACCCGGACGTCGCAGCCATACTGCTCGCCCAGTACATCGATGCGCTGCCGCGCAGCGTCGCTGCGCCGGCTTGTCAGCACCAGATGCCTGGCACCGTGCGAGGCCAGGTATCCGGCGATCTCCAGTCCCAGGGATCCGAGGCCCCCGGTAACGAGATACGTTGCGTCAGCGCGCAGTTGCAGCGGTGTGCCGCTCGGGGCCGCACTCCGGCGAACCAGCCGGGGAACGTGAACCGCTCGACCGCGCAGCGCGATCTGGTCCTCCCTGATCGCCGAGTCGGGCGTGGTGACCCGGTTGAGGAACTGGGACCACTCGTCGGGAGTGCCCTGTGACACGTCGGCCAGGCCGCCCCACAGGTGCGGATGCTCCAGCGCTGCGGCGCGACCGAACCCCCACAGGCAACTTTGATCCGGTGACACGGCGTCGGTATCGGTGACGCGCTGCGCGCCCTGGGTCACCACCCAAATAGGCCTGCGCAGGCCAGCGGCCACCGCGGCACCGAAGAGTCGCCGTGTTCCGCCCAGGATGCGGTGCTGCATCCGCAACAGTGACCGCATCGAGGGCACGGTGTCGGAGTCGAGCGCCGCGACATCCACGATGCGCAGCAGAGGATCCTCTGCGGCGGCAGCGCGCAACGCGTTGGCAAGCTTCTCTTCGTCCATGTCGGACACCGGCAGTCCGAGAATCCGGTACCGCTGCCCGCGGGCAGCCAGCACGTCGACCAACGGCCGGACCGCATCAGTGTCATCGCCGATGAGAATCCAGACGGATCCCTCGCCGATCTCCCCGCCGGAGACCGGCGCACTGGATTCCTCCCAGCGGAACTCGTAGCGGTCGCCGGCGACGGACTGGGCTGAACGCTGCTGGTCAGGCCGGACCGGCCGCTCACGGAGCCAGTACTCGCGATGCTGGAACGGATAGGTGGGCAGGTCGAGCTTGCGCGCAGGTCCCTGCCGGACAGCGCCGAAGTCGGGCAGGTGGCCCAGGACGTACGCGTCAGCAAGGGCTTCGGTGATCTGGCGCTGGTCGGCGGTGTCTCGGCGCAACGACGCGATCGCCTGCGGCGCAGTGTCCAGGTCGGGCCATGCTCGCAGGGCCGCGGCCGTGAGCACCGGTTGGGGGCCGATCTCAAGCAGCACTTTGCAATTCAGATCGGCAAGGGTGCGCACACTCTTGGCGAATTCCACCGGTTGACGCGCGTGCCGGCGCCAATAGGCGCCATCGAGTCTCACGCTCCTGCCGAGCGTGTCACCGGTGCGGTTGTCGATCAGAATCCGTTGTGGCGGCTTGAAGTCGAACCGCTCGGCGTATGACTCGAATTCGTCGAGGATCGGATCCAGCAGCGCCGAATGGAACGCGTGGCTGGTGTCCAGCCAGTCACATCGGACACCGTCGGTTGCCAGTCTCGCGACCGCGGTCTCCAGATCCTGTGCGGGGCCCGACAATACGGTGTTGGCGCCGTTGTACGCGGCGACCGACACCGCGGGGAACTCGTCGGTCAGGTCCTCGACTCGCTCGGCGGCGGCGAACACCGCGACCATCCGGCCGCCCGCAGGCAAACCGCCGAAGAGGCGACCGCGTTCGGCCATCAACAGCATGCCGTCCTCGAGGCTGAACACTCCCGCGATACAGGCCGCCGAATACTGACCGACGCTGTGTCCCAGCACCACATCGGGTTCGAAGCCCCACGACTGCCACAGCCGGGCCAGACCCACCTCGACCGCGAACAAGGCGGGCTGTGCGTAGCCGGTCTGCCGCAGTGTCTCTTCGCCGTCCGGGCTGTTCGGATCGAAAATCACGTCCAGCAACGGCTTTTCGAGGACGCCGGCGACCACTTCCGCGCACAGCTGCAAGGTTTCGGCGAACACCGGCTCGGTCTCGAACAGTTCCCGGCCCATCCCGACGTACTGGCTGCCCTGACCGGTGAACAGCCACACTGTCTTCGGCCTGCGATCGGAAACTCCGCGCACCAGACCAGCTGCCGGGTGGTCGTCCGTGAGCGCACCGAGCAGCTGACCGGCATCTTCGGTCGAATTGACCACCAGTGCGGCCCGGTGCTCGAAGTGTGCTCGCCCCGCGCCGGCGGTAAGGCACACATCCGCCAAGGTGGCCTCCGGGTGGTTGGTCAACCAGCTGCGGTATCGATCGGCGACCTGCACCAGGGCGGCGGGCGTACGGGCAGAGAGCGGAAGCACGCTGAACCGCGGAGCCGCCCCGGCGGCGACATCCCACCGCTGCTCCCCGGGCTGGTCGACCGGATCCGGTGCCTCAGCGCGCTGTGCCACCGGAGCTTCTTCGAGGATGACGTGCGCGTTGGTCCCGGCGAACCCAAATGAGCTGACTCCCGCAATGCGGGGCAGGCCGTTGCGTTCCCAGGCGGTGGCCTCGGAGACCACCCGCACCGCCAGCCTGTCCCAGGGAATGTGCTGCGACGGGTTCTGGAAGTTCAAATGCTGCGGCAGCAACTCGTTCTCGAGCGACAGGATGACCTTGATCACGCCCGCGATCCCCGCTGCCGCTTCCAGGTGTCCGATGTTCGTCTTGGCCGAGCCGATCAACAGCGGCCGATCCGCCTCGCGGCCAACGCCGTACACCGCGCCGGCGGCCTGCGCCTCGATCGGATCGCCAAGCGACGTTCCCGTCCCATGCGCCTCAAGGTATCCGACGTCACCGGGTGCGACGCCGGCGCGCTTCAGCGCTTCGGTGATAACCCGTTGCTGGGCAACGCCATTCGGCACCGTCAAGCCACCCGATGCGCCGTCCTGGTTGATCGCACTGCCCCGGATCACGGCGCGAATACGGTCACCGTCGCGAACCGCGTCCTCGAGGCGCTTGATGACGATGACGCCACAACCCTCACCGCGCACATAACCGTCCGCGGCCGCATCGAAGGTCTTGCACTTACCGTCGGGCGCGAGCATGTGCGCGTTGGAGAAAGTGATCATGGTCGCCGGGGACAGCATGACGTTCGCACCGCCGGCCAGCGCGAGGTCACATTCCCCCAGCCGCAGCGCTTGGCACGCCTGGTGGATAGCCACCAGTGAAGAGCTGCATGCGGTATCGACGGCGACTGCCGGACCCTGCAGCCCCAGCCGATGGCTGATTCGGCCCGCCGCGGCGGCGTTCGACGTCCCGATGCCCAAATAGGCTTCGATCTCGGGGGCAGTGAGCTCGCCGAATGCCATTCCCAGATAGTCGTGGGTGGACAAACCGATGAACACACCGGTGTTAGTGTTCGCCAAAGCCGTTGGCGCGGTGCCGGAATGCTCAACTGCGCTCCACGCCGTCTCCAGCAAGAGCCGATGCTGCGGGTCCATCAACCTGACCTCTCGCGCCGACATGCCGAAGAACGGCGCATCGAATCCCGTCACGTCATCGACGAAACCCGCACGACGGCTCACAACCTTCCCGGGCGCGTCGGGATCTGGGTCAAAGAACTCGTCGACATCCCAGCGGTCCTTCGGCACCTCCGATACCGCATCCCGGCCTTCGGCCAGCACCTGCCAGAATTCGTCCGCGTCCGCGGCCCCCGGAAAACGCGCCGCGTAGCCGACGATCGCAAAACCCGACAGACCTTCGACGGATGCCATGCGGTTCTTGTCGTCGGCAAGCCGCGGCCCTTGACCATCAGATTCGGCACGGTGACTTCCGAGGATCTGCTGTCGCACATAATCGGCGACCGCGACGGGCGTTGGGTGATCGAAGATCAGTGTGGATGGCAGCGTCAGCCCGGTAGCGGTTTTGATGCGGTTGCGCAGCTCGACGGCACTCAGTGAGTCGAAGCCGAAGGTTTGGAATTCGGCCTCGGGGTCGACGTCCTGGGCGGAGGGCCGGCCCAGCACCTCAGCGGCCTGCAAACACACTAGCGCTACCAGGAGGTCGTGTTGTTCGCTGGGAGCCAGCCCAGTTAGTCGTTGCGCCAGCGCCGACTTCGATTGGGCGGCATCACCGGTGTCCTCGATTTGGCGTCGTCGCGGGCGGCGTGCGAGCCCGCTGAACAACGCCGGCAATCCGCCGCTCTGGGCCAGGGTGTCGAGGGCGCCCCGGTCCAGGCGGGTGGCCACCATCACGGGGTGATCGGTCGCCAGCGAGGCGTCAAGTAACTCCAGCGCCTGCTCGGGGTTCATCGG
>JAQTVU010000169.1 GCA_028706695.1 Mycobacterium sp. | reverse complement strand
TACCACCGGTGGCACAGTCCGGTCGCCGGGACGATCGTGCGGGCGTTCCTGAAGGAGGGCACCTACTACTCTGAAACCGACTCGCAGTCCTACCTGGCCCATGTCGCCGCTCGGGCGATCTTCCTCATTGAGGCCGATGATCCGGTTATCGGCCTGCTGGCCTTCGTGCCGGTCGGCATGGTGGAGGTCTCCTCGTGCAACATCCACCCGAACATCACGCCGGGCTACCACGTCGCCAAGGGCGAAGAACTAGGTTACTTCCAGTTCGGCGGCTCCACGCACTGCCTGGTCTTTCGCCCCGGCGCGGTCGCCGACTTCACCCTCGCGGCCATCCCGCAGCCACAGAATGCCCACCCGCCGCTGGTGCGAGTCCGATCACAGCTCGCCACCGCCAACACCACTGCGTGACGCAGGGCAAACTGGGATCTGAGCGGGAGGCCTGCTCCCAGGCACCTACTCTTGCCGGCGGATCGCTGGACTGCAAAAAGGCACACTCCGAAAGACGAACCTCCGGGTAAGCCGTGGCTGTCCAGCCAGGTCGTACCCCTGAGCCTCGCTGTACCATCACCGGGCCAGCAAACGTGCCCATTCGCCGTGCAGGGCTCCTGGCGTGCTGGGCGGCGACGAAGGGATCACCCAGTTGCACGGAACCCGCGTGCGGTTGAGGCGGTCCACATCAATTCGGTGATGTCGGTGATGCTGATCAGCAGTATTGGGTCGGTGGCACGAACGAGTAGCGCGTCAGATACCAAGGTGCGGACCGGGAAACCCTCGGCGTGGAGCCAGTCGATGACCGCGGTGCCGGCGGCGCGCAGTGCGGCGACACAGTCGCGCGGCTCGGTCTCTGCATATCCGGCCAGCAGCGCGGTGAGCCCTTGTTTATTCAGCGCGGTGGTGTCGGGGTAGCCGAGCATGCCGGCGAAGGCGGGGTTGGTGTAGATGAGGACGCCGTCGAGTCCGGTGGC
Organism: Mycobacterium sp.; assembly: GCA_028706695.1. GTDB lineage: Bacteria > Actinomycetota > Actinomycetes > Mycobacteriales > Mycobacteriaceae > Mycobacterium. Next base: position 5,017 of record JAQTVU010000169.1, on the reverse strand, counting down.
AAGCACGGGCGTGGGCAACCGCTCGAGCAGTATCGATGCGGGCAGCTCGTAGAGGTATCCGTCCGGGCGCCCGGCGGGGTCGGCGGCGCCGCTCGGTGCTGCGCTCGCTCACGTTCGCGTCCACGGACAGTGGAACTCATTCCCTTAACAGCTGAAGTTCCCAGCGACCCGGACTTTACCCGATCTGATCAGAAGATGCAGCGAACACTGCGGACTTGCCCGCCGGGTCACGGGCCATCGTCGTCCTGCTTCACCCGCACAGGGCGCGACCCAAAATTCATCCACGACGGGCCTCGGCCCGTGGGATGGTCGGCACTCGCGAGGTTTCGGAATGTACTCAGGGATCGATGAACGCCTGTTGATACTTCGGGATACCTCCCAATTTTGCGGCCCACGCCTCGCCTGCTGCGGTCGGGCCCGAACATGAAATATGGCCGCCGCCGCCCCTAATTTCTCCTACGATTCGCCGCGTTGGAGGCGGGTGAGTAACGTCGCGTCGTCCTGCGACATTCCGTCGATGTGCTCGCCATCCCAGGCCATGTCGCCGGCGATGGCCACTACCTTGCCCATATGCTCGCGGAAGCTCTGACCGACGGAATGGCAGATCGCCAGCGTCGAATACAGGGTGGGCAGTGGATCGTGCCAGCCACTGCCTGCGTCTCGTACTTGCGCGAGGTCGCCGATCGTCTCGGGCAGGCGGTCCAAACGATCAGCGAAGCCGTCGGCCAGCACGGCGAAAGCGAGCTGCACTCGGCCGCCGGGCCCGAGCACGAACGTCTCGGGCTGCGGGGCGAGCAGCCCCGCCGCCAGCTCTTCTGGCGGCATCAGCAGCAGGCCGTCGGTGGCGCGTGGATTGCATTCCACGAAGGTCAGGCCGTCATCGCTAATCAGGAAGTCGAAGGAGATCTGGCCCGTGTAGTTCAGCTCGGCCACGATCGGCTCGATCAGCTTCAGCGACTCGGTCGCGTCGATCGCCTCGAACTGGATGCCGCTGCTGTGCTTGCGCTGCCGAGGGATTCGGTACAGCAGATGGGCACTGACTCGGCCCTGATGAGCGGTGCTGTAGGTGCAGACCGTCTCACCGTCCACGAAAGGCTGCACCAGCCAGGGCGACGCTGGCGTGGGTTGGACCTCGTATATCTCCAGCGCGCCGGCCAGCGGACCAGTGTTGGTCAGACAGCAGGCCCCGCCGCGGGAGAACGCGGCGCGCGCAAAGTACCTGTCGAGGTGATCGATAGCCTCACGCAGCTCGCCGTCGGAGGTCACTACGACTGTCTCGGCGATTGGAAGCCCGAGGTGCTTGACCAGCCGCGCGAACGCCCCCTTGTGATGCAGCCGGGCCAGCGTGGCGAACGGCGAGGCAAAGATCTTCGTGACCCGACTGAGCCGCTCGATCTGAGTGGAAATGTAAAAGACCTCTTCGAAGGTCGGGACGATCACGTCGATCTCGTACTCGTCGGCGATCCGTTCCAGCGCGGCGAGGAAGCCCGCCGTGTCGCTGCGCGGCGACGGATAAACGAAATGACCCGCCAAGTACTTCGAATGGTTCCCCGCCGCCAGCACGTGGTCGTCGGCGGCATAGATCTCGCAGCCCTCACCCGCGAGCTTGCGCACCATGCCCAGCGCGAACGGCATGCGCGAGCTGGTGATCAATACCTTCATCGGTCCATCTTCGTTCAAACCGAGCATAGGCCGGCACCTGATTGCGAATCACCCTGGAAAGTTGAAACCATTGACCCGCACGGCGTCTGGGCGTGCGGGTAGCGCGATGCAAAGTCCGAGACGCGGACGGTGTCACCCGGCGAATCGAGCGCCGCGGCCCAGCCGACGAGCACGATAAGCATGGCAAACTCGCCGAAGACGCGCTTACCGAGTCGTTACTGGCGCGACGTGTACCAGGCAATGCTGATCAGATCGGCCCCGATTCGAAAATCACCCATCTGGTAGAACAACATCTTGCCCGGCCGGCCGAGGATCGAGGATCGAGGATCCGCAGTCACGTTATCGACATTTCGGTTTGCGGTGGGGAAGCTCGCGAAGTTCGTCGGCAGCGTTCGGGTAGGTGAGGCGGCGCCTGCCCGGATTGACGCGGCTGCGTTGAATGGCAGTGTCAAGCGTGCGCTGATACGCGCCACAGTGTGAGCTATGCCCGCGACAAACCTCGATATCGGGACTTACTCACTCGCTCGACTTTCGCAGTTTGATCAGTGTGGCGGGTGTGATTCCTGAGGCGATTGTGACTTGATCGGCGTGTCGGCGTGATCGGCCCGTGACCATGAAGAAGCATCGGCGGATGACATGTACTCGCTCAGATGTTCGAGACGCCGCCGATGCTTCGGTTCCGACCCTACCGGCCTCGTGGCGTGAACTGCTGCAGACACTGCGGCCGGTGTTTGGCCGGTCCTCGACGTTCGCGATGTTCGTTTTGCGGGCAACCGGGCTGGTTGCCCGCACGATGCGCCGCACCGTGGTCGGCATGCTCGCCGGCACCGGGATGGCCGCGCTGGTGTCGTTTCACTCGGCATGCCGGTTCTTCTCCGCCTACGTCTGGGACACCGATCAGCTCGGGCTCGCTATCGTACGGCTGATCGTTGACCGGTTGCTCGACACCGACGCAGCGATCACCGTCGCCGTCGATGACACCTTGTTTCGACGCTGGGGCAAAAAGGTCCACCATGCGTTTTGGACCCACGACGGAGCCGCGCAAGGACCGGCCAAACTCGGCCGCGGCAACCGCTGGGTGATCGCCGGGATCGTCGTCCGGCTACCGTTTTGCAGCCACCCAGTCTGCCTGCCCGTGCTGTTTCGGCTCTGGGCCGGCAAGGGCACCGCATCCCCGGTCGAGCTGGCCGGCGACATGATCGCCACGCTGAAAAAAGCGTTCCCGCACAAGCAGATCCACGCTGTGGGCGATGCCGCCTACCACGGCAAGCCCCTGCTGGTTCCCGGCACCACGATCACCACCCGGCTGCCGGCCAACGCAGCCCTGCACGCCCCGGCACCACCGCGTACCGGCCGTCGTGGCCGGCCCGCCAAAAAAGGCCCGCGACTGCCCCGACTGCCCGAGCTGGCCACCACCGCAACATGGTGCACCGCCACGGTGCAGCGTTACGGGCGCACCGACACCATCGCGATCACCGAACGCGACTGCCTGTGGTACGGCGCGTTCGGCGAGACTCCCGGCCGGGTAGTGCTGGCCCGCGAACCCGACACCGCCACCGGCTATGACCTTGCGGTGTTCACCACCGACACCACCACCAACGGCGCGGGCATCATCGCGCGCTACGCCGAGCGCTGGTCGATCGAACCCGCCAACGCCACCGGCAAACAACTGCTCGGGGTCGGCCAAGCCCGCAACCGCGTGCAATGCGCCGTGGAGCGCACCGTACCGTTCGGGTTCTTGACCCAGACCCTGGTGATCGTCTGGTACACCCTGTTCGGCTACCACCCCGACGACCTCACAGCCCGCCATGCCGCCGAACCCTGGTATGACCAGAAGGCCGAACCCGCCTTCGAAGACATGCTCACCAAGCTCCGCAGAACCCTTGTCGCAGCCCGAATTACCGGCGTTGGCCCAGCTCAACCCGACCCCCACAAATACCGCGACTACGAACTGGCCTGCACCGCAGCCGCCGCATAACTGCGAAAGTCGAGCACTCGCTGAAGTCGCGGAAATGGTCTTGCCAGAAATCGCAGTTGCGCGTATGTCGGCGCTTTGCTGTCGAACGGATTCTCGTCGGTTCAGGCGGTGCAACTGCGTACGTGATAGTTTCAGAGGTGCTGAGAATCTCAGCTGGTTCGGGATGAGTTCAGCTGTCCGCTGCAGAACTCGAGGAGCGTTGCCTCCGAGGCCCTTCCATGCAAGTGATCGTCTGCACATCAGGATCACAGTGACTGTTTCTCCGAGTTTCTCCGCTCGATCGGTCCCCCTATTTGGCGCCGACCGCGGCCCCGCACCGATGAAGATCACCCCCACGACACCACGCCGTGTTGTGCACACCCCGACCACCCCAGGGGATCACCGTTATCACGACAGCAGTGACTGCCCTCCCGCGGCAGGGATCACCCGCTCCGACGACGACCCTGCCGCCGCCGCGTATCCCCGCCGATGCAACTGGTGCACCGAACACGACCGGCCAACTGCCACGGCGCGGCACTGACCGGATCATTCCTGTGTGTCTCATTAGGAAACATCCGAGCTCACTGCCGGGCTCATCGTTCTCATCGTCAGCCTGATATTGGCCCGCGATGGATCGATCAGACGCGCTGTCGGCGGCGGCCACTTCGCCGGCAAAGCCGAGAAATTCACCTCCGATATCCTGGAGGGTGAGACCAAGCCGCAGTGGTATCTGCGACAAGTGCTGGGAAACGCCAACGTTCGCGCAGGCCGGGTGATTGCATGCATGAGCGGAAAGCTCTGCTACCAGATCGAACACCACCTCTACCCCGACCTGCCCAGTAACCGCTGCGCCCAGATCGCCCAACGCGTGCAGGAAGGTCTGCGCCACATACGACCTGCCCTACACCACCGGCCCACTGCCCTACCAGTACCTACTCACCCTGCGCACGATCATCAAATTGGCGCTCCGGAACGGTTTCTGCGCGCCACCTCCGACGACGCCCCCGAAACTGCCTCCGAAGACAGATTCGGCAACCCCGTGTGACGACCGGGGGCCGATCCCAGATCACGTCGACGCGGACTGGCCACCGCCATCCTCAACCATCGGCTCCGCCAACGAAGCACATCAGCGCGCCGTCGAATCGCCGAAAGTTCTCGATGACTGCACCGTCACTGATACCTCAGATGGGATTATTGTGGCCGGGAGTGTCTCTGCGCCGCAACATGATTGGTGGCTTCTGATCTCCGTGTCACCGGTTCCATCCGTGCAGCTAGTGGTGTGTCCCGCAAATAATCAGCGGAGAATTGATATGATTTTGGGTGTGAGCAAACCCGTACCCGCACTGACGGTTTCCGCTGGACAGCGCGAGGTGTTGGAGGTGTTGGCCCGATCGCAAT
>JAQTVU010000168.1 GCA_028706695.1 Mycobacterium sp. | reverse complement strand
GCGCGGGCGCGTGGCCGCGTGGGTGGCCGCGTCGGCCGCGGCCGTGGTCCTGGGAGTCGGCGTGTTCGTCGGCGTGCACGATCACGCGCCGGCGCCCGCGTCGCGGGCCAGTGTGTCGTCCCAGCCGATGGCGCAGGTTGGCACCACCCTGCTCACCTCGACGGTGCAGGTCAGCGGCCGGCACTGGGGGACGTCGATCAGCCTGGACTGCGTGTGCCTGGCCCCGCCCACCGCGCACCATGACACGCTGGCGATGGTGGTGGTGGGCCGCGACGGCAGCCAGACTCGGCTGGCGACCTGGGTGGCGATCCCCGGGCACACCGCGACGCCGGCCGGCAGCATCTCGACGCCGATCGACCAAATCGCCGCCGTGCAGGTGGTTTCCGCCGACAACGGGCAGGTTCTGCTGCAGCGCTCGCTGTGACACCCGGCGCGATGAACTGAAGGTCGCCGGGAATCGAGACTTACTCGGACAGCCCGGATTCCTGGTCATGCGGGTCGTGCCCACGGCTTCGCCGCTGAGCATGGTGGAGGCTAGAGCCGGGTAGCTCCATCGGAACAGCGGTGAACGATTGGGCCGCGGGATTGGTGGTGTCCATGTGTCGCCGGCGGGGTGGAAAGGACTACACGAACGACATGCTGCACCGGATCGCGCTGTTGGCCATCGCGGCGCCGCGGCGCGTCATTGCCATCGCCGTCCTGGTTCTGATCGGGGCCGCCATCTTCGGCGTCCCGGTCGCGGGGAGCCTGGCCGCGGGCGGGTTTCAGGATCCCACCCTCCGAATCGGCCAAGGCGATCGCGCTGCTGACCGAAAAGTTCGGCCGACGCGACCAGCAGCTGCCGATCATGGTGACCGCCCCCGACGGCGCCACCGGCGCCCAGGCCCGCGCAGCAGCAACCGACGTCGTCCGCCGCCTGCACCAGTCGCCGCTGGTGTACAACGTGACGTCGGCGTGGGACCGCCCGGCCGCCATGATCAGCAGGGACGGCAAGTCGGGGCTGATCGTAGCCAACCTCAAGGGCGGTGAGAACAATGCGCAGAAGTACGCCCAGACCTTGTCCGACGAGGTGGCCCGCGGTAAGGACGGGGTGAGCATTCGCGCCGGTGGGGGCGCGATGGTGTGCGCGCAGATCAATCAGCAAAACCAGACCGATCTGCTGACGATGGAAGCGATCGCGATCCCATTGAGCTTTCTGGTGCTGGTGTGGGTGTTCGGCGGGCTGCTGGCCGCGGCGTTGCCGATGGCCGTGGGCGGGCTGGCGATCGTCGGGTCGGTGGCGGTCCTGCGGTTGATCACGTTTCGCGCCGATGTGTCGATCTTCGCGCTCAACCTGAGCACCGCACTGGGCCTGGCCCTGGCGATCGACTACACGCTGCCGATCCTCAGCCGCTACCGCGATGAACTCGCCGGCGGCGCGGCCCGCGATGAGGCACTGACGCGACCATGACCACCGCCGGGCGCACCGTGCTGTTCTCGGCGACCACCGTCGCGCTGTCGATGGCGGCGACGGTGCTGTTCCCGATGTACTTCCTCAAGTCGTTCGCCTACGCCGGCGTCGCCACCGTGGCGTTGCGTCGCCGCCGCGGCCATCGTGGTGACGCCAGCGGCAATCGTGCTGCCGGGACCACGGCTGGATGTGCTGGACGCGCGGCGGCTGCTGCGTCGGCCACCGCCTGCCGCTCGGCCCGTGACGCAGCTCTTCTGGTACCGGTCGACGAAGTGGGTGATGCGCCGCGCGGTGCCGATCGGCCTGGGTGTCGTCACGGCGCTCGTCCTGCTCGGAGTGCCGTTCCTCGGCGTCACATGGGGGTTGCCCGACGACCGCGTGCTGCCGCGCTCCGCGTCCGCGCATCAGGTCGGCGACCAGCTGCGCAACGAATTCGCCGACGATTCGGCCATCGCGGTGACGGTCGTCCTACCCGATGCCGATGGACTGTCGCCCGGTGACCTCGCGCGCTACGCCGCCGGCCTGTCGCGGATTCCCGACGTCGTGGCGGTCACCGCCCCATCCGGGACCTTAGCCGGCGGTAGTTAGGTTGGCCCCCCGGCCGCGGCCACCGGGGTGGCCGGCGGGAGCGTCCTCCTCACCGTCTCCAGCACCGCGCCGTTGTTCTCCTCGCGCTCCGAGGCGCAGCTCGACCGCCTGCACGACGTTGCCGGGCCGGATGGCCGCTCCGTCGAGCTGGCCGGGCTGGCGCAGATCAACCGGGACAGCGTCAACGGCATTATCACCCGGCTGCCGCCGGTGCTGGGGCTGATTGGCCTCGCCACCTTCGCGCTGTTGTTTGTGCTTACCGGCAGCGTGGTGTTGCCGGCAAAAGCACTGGTGCTCAACGTGTTATCGCTGACGGCTACGTTTGGTGCGCTGGTCTGGATCTTCCAGGACGGGTACCTCGGCGCACTGGGCACCACGCCGAGCGGAACGCTGGTGGCCAACGTCCCGGTGCTGTTGTTCTGTGTCGCCTTCGGGTTATCGACGGACTACGAGGTGTTCCTGGTGTCCCGGATCCGGGAGTTCTGGGTGGCATCGCCGCGGACCCGGGCCGGCAACGACGAGAGCGTGGCGCTGGGGGTGGCCCGCACCGGGCGGGTAATCACCGCGGCGGCGCTGGTGATGTCGATCTCGTTCGCCGCGCTGATCGCCGCGCAGGTGTCGTTCATGCGGATGCTCGCGCCGGGTCTTGCACTGGCCGTCGTGGTGGACGCGACGCTGGTGCGGATGGTGTTGGTTCCGGCGTTCATGCATGTGTTGGGCCGCGTCAACTGGTGGGCGCCCAAACCACTGGCGCGCCTTCATCTTGAGTGCGGGATCAGCGAGTCCACACCGCGGGAGGCGGTCTCGGGTCCAGAATGAACCGCGCGGGGCCGCCCACCGTTACCTCGGCATGAACACCAAGACGAGGCCTCGCTGGGCGACGCGGCTCGACACTTCGACGCCGAGCGACCGCCCAGCCGGCTCGCCCTCGCTTGCCGCGGTGACCGTGGCATTTCCCCCATACCGGTACAGCCAAGATGAACTGATCACGGCCTTGGCGGAATTCGCCGGCCCAGAGTTTGTGCGCTTCAGCGCCGTCAGCGGGGTCCAGGCTCGCTACGTCGCGTTGCCGCTCTCCCGCTATCGCCGGCTGAGCGGCTTCACCGAGGCGAACGACGCCTATCTCAACGTCGCCCTAGAGCTGGGGGAGCGCGCGCTGGTGTCGGCGCTGGATGCGGCGAAGGTCGATCCGTCGGAGGTCGATGTCATCTTTTCGACGACGGTGACCGGGCTCACCGTTCCGTCGCTGGAGGGTCGGCTTGCGGCCAGGGTCGGTTTGCGACCCGATGTCAAACGTGTCCCGCTGTTCGGGCTCGGCTGCGTCGCCGGGGCCGCCGGGGTGGCACGGGTGCACGATTACCTCCGCGCCTTTCCCGATCAGGTCGCGGCGCTTCTGGCCATCGAGTTGTGCTCGCTGACCGTCCAGCGCGAGGACCGCTCGATCGCCAATCTCGTGGCGTCCAGCCTGTTCGGCGACGGCGCCGCCGCCGTCATCGCGACCGGGGCCGACCGCGGACCGGCTAGCCCGGCGGTACTGGCGACCCGCAGCCGGCTCTACCCCGACACCGAAGGTGTGCTGGGCTGGGACATCGGCAGCGACGGATTCCGGATCGTCCTGTCGGGCGAGATCGCCACCGTCATCGAGAAATACCTCGGCGACGACGTCCGCAAGTTTCTCGCCGAGTACGGCCTGAGCGCCGCCGACGTTTCGACGTGGATTGTCCACGCCGCCGGCCCACGGGTGATCGACGCGGTCGAGAACGCCCTCGAGCTGCCCCCCGATGCCCTCGCCCGAACTTGGGACTCGTTGCGCGACAAAGGAAACCTATCGTCGGTATCGGTACTGGACATCCTGCACACCACAATGGCCGATCCTCCGCCGGCGGGTTCGGTCGGGCTGATGATCGCCATGGGTCCGGGCTTCTCCGCGGAACTCGTGCTGCTCGGATGGTAGGGCCGTGTACGATCTGTTGATCCTGGCGGTCGGCATCGAACGGCTGGTCGAGCTGATCGTGGCCCGGCGGAACGCACGTTGGGCGTTTGCCCACGGCGGCAAGGAGGTTGGGCAGAATCACTATCCGGTGATGGTCGCCCTCCACACCGCGCTGCTGGCTGGCTGTGTCCTCGAAACCGGCCTCTGCCACCGGCCGTTTGTCCCGCTGCTGGGCTGGCCGATGCTGACCGTTGCCGCGCTCAGCCAGGCGCTGCGGTGGTGGTGCGTGATAACGCTGGGCCGGCGGTGGAACACCCGGGTGATCGTGCAGCCGCACGCGCCGCTGGTGCGCCGCGGACCCTACCGGTATCTGCACCACCCGAACTATGTGGCCGTGGTCGCCGAGGGCCTGGCGTTGCCGCTGGTGCACACGGCATGGCTGACGGCGCTCGGCTTCACCGTCGCCAACGCGGTGGTGCTCACGGTGCGGATCCGGGTGGAGAACGCGGCGCTGGGCTACACATGACGCTCTACGACACCGACCTGCTGGTCGTCGGCGGCGGACCGGGCGGCCTGGCGACCGCGTTATGCGCCCGCCGGCAAGGACTGTCGGTGATCGTGGCCGAGCCGCGGGCGCACCCGATCGACAAAGCCTGCGGTGAGGGCCTGATGCCCGGCGGCCTGGCCGAACTCGCCAAACTTGGCGTGGACCCGTTCGGGATGCCGATTCGCGGTATCGCCTACGTCGACGAACGCCACCGCGCCGAAGCGGATTTCCGCGGCTGCGCCGGCCGCGGCGTGCGCCGCACCGCGCTGCATGCCGCGCTGGCGTCACGGGTGAAGGAGCTGGACACCGAATGGATCTCGACGCGAGTCACCACCGTCGACCAAGACTTGGCCGGGGTGAGCGCCGCGGGGATCCGAGCAAGATGGGTGGTGGCGGCCGACGGGCTGCATTCGGTGGTTCGTCGCGCGGTCGGGATCGCCGCGGTCAGCGGCACCCCGCGGCGCTACGGCGTGCGCCGCCATTATCAGGTGCCGGCGTGGTCGCACTTCGTCGAGGTGCACTGGTCACCGTACGGCGAAGCGTATGTGACCCCGGTCGAGCCGGACCTGGTCGGCGTCGCGATCCTGTCTTCTCACCGGCCCGACCTGGGCTGGTTCCCCCGGCTGGCCGACCGGCTGAACGGTTCCCGCCGCGGGCCAGCCCGCGGCTGCGGCCCGTTGCGCCAGGTCGTCTCCCGTCGCGTTGCGGGTCGCGTATTGCTGGTCGGGGACGCCGCCGGATACGAAGACGCCCTGACCGGCGAAGGCATCAGTCTGGCCGTCAAGCAAGCCGCAGCCGCGGTGGCCGCCATCGTCGACGACGCACCGCGGTCCTACGAGCGCTCGTGGCGCCGGATCACCCGGAAATACCGTCTCCTCACCCGCGCGCTGGTGCTGGCCGGTGCGGCGCCGACATCGCGACGCGCGATCGTGCCGGCGTCCGCGCTGCTACCCGGGGTGTTCGAGCGCGTCGTGCACATGCTGGCGCAGTGACGCGGGGACCGAACCGAAACGCTCGCGGCACGGGGGGAGTGGGGCACGGTGTCGCGGCCCGCCGACCAGGCGCTCTCTGCGGCGACCCGGGAATCGCTGGAGGCTGGGATCGCGGCGATGGCGGGTGGTCACCTCCGACGGCTCCCGCGCGGCGCACTGGGAGCACACGGTGGCCGCCACCGACGGTGGGCCGCGCATCCTGACGCTGGGTGAGCGGCGGTTTTGAACCGAACCGGGGCGGCACTCGCGTCACCACCGGAAGACCGGTGATGGACGTTTCGGACACTGGCGCGACGAGGGCTACCACCACCTCTCCGGACCGAGGCCTAGGCACTTCTGCAGGTCGGCGTCGGCGGCCCGCACCGCGGACTCCTCGACGCGGTAAGCCGCGGCGACCTCAGCGAAGCGACCGGTTGTCAGGTTCGCACGCAGGCACACCATTCGCTCGATCCCCGCGGCGAGCACCGCCGGGCCGTGC
>JAQTVU010000167.1 GCA_028706695.1 Mycobacterium sp. | reverse complement strand
TACGCAACAAGATCCCGCAGCTGACCGAGGCCTTGCACGGACACTTCACCGCCCACCACGCGTTCATGGCACGGCTGTTCCTCGACCGTATCGACGCCCACACCGCCGACATCGAACGGCTCTCGTCCCGCATCGAGGAGTCCATGCAACCTTTCCGCGCGGCCCGGGAGCTGCTGGTCAGTATCCCGGGCTTCTCCCGGAGCGTGGCTGAGGTGTTCATCGCCGAAACCGGCGGGGATATGACTCAGCTCCCGACCGCCGGCCATCTGGCCTCCTGGGCCGGCACCGCCCCGGGATCCAACGAATCCGCCGGGCGGGTGAAGTCGACCAAGACGCGTCCCGGCAACCGCTACCTCAAAGGCGCGCTCGGAGTCGCCGCCTTATCGGCCGGCGGCGGCCGTATCCCCACCGGGTGAGGGTGCCGCCGCACCCGGAGTGCGGGCAGTCGATCTCGCCGTCGCCCAGGGCCTGCTCGGCCCACTCGGCGGCGCGGACGACGATCATTGGGTGCTCGGGTGGGCATGAGGCATCAGGATGGTCTACCACGATGCGAGCTGGGAAGGGGTCATCTGGTGTTGGCCCTCCGACGTGGAACCGCCACTGCGCCAGTCGATGACCCGCCACGGTGTTCCGGCACCGCGATGATCGCCGAGACGAACCCACGCCACCACTGCCCCGGGAACAACCCGGCATCGCCACCACATCGCCACCATGCCGCCGCTCCGATCGGGCCGAAGCATCCTCACCCTCAGCGCCGGTACCCCACCCAGACGCGGTCACCCTGAATGCCCGTCAACACGTGGGGACGCCAAAAGGCGAACCAGAAGTGCGGGAAACGGGATCCAACATTTGCCGGCGCCTATTAACAACCGGCCCCGGACCCACGGAAAGGTCAGGAGGGCCGAAAGCGCACAGGTTCGACCGAACCTATGCCCATGTGGTGCCGAGTCGAAGGTCGTCATCGGGAAGGGGAACCGCGCCCGCAGCTGCTCGATGCCGGCGGTGACCCACGTGGCGGCGTTGTTGCGGATCGAGGCGTTCTCGGTCCAGCCGATCACCAGATCGGTCATCGTCAGGGTGCGGGCGAACTCGCCGATCAGCGTTGGGCCGCAGTGCGCCACGGTGTCGGCCTCGATCACCCCCGGGACCTTGGGCGCCTCATCGGCGCAGGTTCGGATGGCGATCGAATTACGCAGCAGCGGTGATGGTTTCGTTGTCGAGATGCCCTTGATGCGCATCGCGTCCCGGGCGGGTTTGAGGTAGCGGTCCACAGTGGCCGCGCTCATCGCCGCCAACTCGGCCACGGCCGCCTCGGTGACAAACGGCCTGTCAAGATCACCGGCTTGGGTCAGCAGCGGCAGCCACAGCTCGCACATCACCACCAGGTACTTGCCGCACGGCAGGCCCATCAACGCCCACACATGCTCCAACAGCGCCCTGGCGTCGTCGCTGAAGCCACGCGCGCCCGCAAGCTTCGCCGGTCGACCTGGCTGGCCGGATCCGGCAGCTTCGGGCCACTCAGCATCCGCCGGGCCGTCGAACGACCCATCCCAGTCGTGGCCACCACCTGATCCAGGAACTTGGTCTTGTCCGCCTTGCCCGCTTTGCGGTATTGACCTCGCAGTTTGTTGGCTACCTGCCGTCTTGCGGCCATATCGATCTTGCCCTTCCACATCGGGCAAGCCTTCCGCGCTACGCGCTCAAAATAGCTGAGGCACCACCACCGGCGACGCGCTCAAAGTAGGTGAGGCACGCCGTAGCCTGGTCTATATGCCGACATAGGAGGTATTATCAAGGAGCCTGTTGCGTTGAGCTTCAGGAAGTGAACCCGAGACCCGGCCGGACGACCGTGGCGCTCGGGTTTCGCGCTTTCTACACGTCGTAGACGTTTGCGATGGCCGGCTCGATGAGCTTGCGCCAAATCCCGCCTTTGGCCCAGCACCATGCGATCACATCCGGGCTGCCTGGTAGCAGTTCGGTCTTATCGCTTCGGTGTTCGTAGCGCAGCGTGTCCCGGCAGCCGGCCGAGTATACTCGATCAGCCGCTGATTGTCGAAGCTAACCAGGGTGTCGTCCCGGTCAATGATGAGCAGCGTTTCCGGGCCGCCAGCGTTGTGGAACACAAGTTTCTTAAGGCACTTGGCCCGCCGCTCATTGTGAGTCGGGTAACGATTGCCCGCGTTGTAAACATTGGCGCGGATCTCGGCATCAAGGATTGCCTTAGCGATCTCGCGTTTCCGCCGCTCGCCCTCATTTTTCATATGCAGGTAGCGCTGACCAGGTAGCAACAGTTTTCGGACGACTTGCCGCACCGTATGAATCTCATCGGCGATGTGGACGCTGGCCACGACTACATAGCTACGGCGCTGCTTCGTTTCGTCGACGCATATGTGTTGAGCGGGCATTTTTTCGAGCTTTCCGGGTCGCAGGCGGCATTAAGTCACACAATCCCCGTCTAGGAATCCCCTTACCGGGACCCGGAAGGCCTGCCCATACGGCTTGCCCATCAGCGGCGTCGCGAGAACGGCGCGACGCGGGAAGAACTCCCGGAAGTGCCCGCTTTAACCAATTTTACCCGCTGGCCGCTGTCTGCTATCGGAGGGCGCGCCGGCGGTAATTCGCAAGGATAGCTAGCTGTGCTAACATCGCTAGGCGAACGATGCTAGTTGGCATAGCTACTTTGGACAGGAGCATCATGCAACCCAAACGGCACGCCCTGGCCAACCAGAACGGCGGCGTAACGTAAGCGGCTGTTGGGTGAATGCAGCCGGCGGCAGGTGGAGCTTGCCGACTGCTGGGCGGGTCGATCGGAACGTGCGGTCGGCGACGTGCTGTTCGATCAGGTGACATCGCGACTGGCGGAGCCGCGCCATCCGGGCGGATCCTTTGGTTGTTTCGTTTCGTCGCTTTTGACGAGTGCCCGAGCTTGCGCGGTAGCTGGCTGGTCGAGGCCCAGGGAACTCACGTCCATACGGTGCGGTCGCGGTTCGGCACCGAGCCCGCTGATATCCTACGATATCATCGGGGAATGAGTGACCTGCTGATCCGTGACGTTCCTGATGATGTACTTGCCGGACTCGATGCCCGAGCTGCCGAGTTGGGCTTGTCGCGCGTTGAGTACATTCGCCGGCGCCTGGCCCAGGATGCTCGCGCATTGCGCGTGCCGGTTACCCACCAAGATCTACATCGGATGGGACAGGCACTTGCGGGCCTCGCCGATGATGATCTGATGCGCCAGGCATGGCAATGACCGAACCAACCTGGCTGGTCGACAAATCGGCCCTGGCGCGCCTCGCGCATAGCCTCGAGCCAGAGACTTGGAGCAACCGAATCGAGCGCGGCCTGGTCCATATCAGCAATATGACGCGTCTGGAAGTCGGGTATTCGGCTCAATCCGGCGATGTCGCTCGACGTGAGTTCCGCGAGTCTCCTTTGGCCGCAATGCCAGTCGAATACCTGACACCGAAAATCGAAGACCGCGCACTGGAAGTCCAGCTACTGTTGGCCGATCGCGGCCAGCACCGCGGTCCGTCGATCCCCGACCTCATCATCGCGGCCACCGCCGAGTTATCGGGAATGACCATCCTGCACGTCGACAAAGATTTCGACATCATCACCGCGATCACCGGACAGCCCGCAACTCGCCTTGCCTACGCCAGCCCAAGCAGTCCCAAATAAGTAAAGGCAGCGGACTGTCGCATGGACAGCAGACGGACCTTCCGGCCGCACCGTGACGGCGACGGCCTGTCTTAGCGGCGAGTCGAATCGAAGCTACCCTCGACTGCGCGCTGTATGCGCAACGTCTGGCCCCGCGGGGCCGAGAGGGTCGGTCCGGGTGAGGCGCGCCTAAGCGGCGCTTCCCTCAGCACCATCAACGCGGCTCATTTCCCGGTGGGTCAGGCGCGCCCGCAAGGATGCTGAGGTTTGTTGGTGAGCCGAGCAATGGCGATGGGGCCGTCACCAGCAGCCGCACCGGCTCGTCGTGCTCGTCGGTGACACCACTTGCATCCCGCCGAAGACCCGCATCGTCTCCCCGGCGGGAACGATGCGCGCACAAAACAACTCGCCGATGTTGAGCTGCGCGACCGCGGTGCGCGGCCATGATCGGTGCGCAACCGATGCGAGTCACTTTGGGCCGCATAGTAATCCAGCTGTTGCTTATCCGGAGCGGGCGTTGTTATTGCGTCTGCAGCGGATCGACCCATCGCACGCCGGAGAACCGACTGAAGTCGACATCGGTGGAGCACAGCTCGGCGCCGTGTTCGATCGCCAAAGCACCCAGATGAGCGTCGCTCGTCAGATTTCCCGCCGTACCCAGCGGCGCAAGCAGCTCACGCAGGACCAGCCCATGGCGGTCTGTGGGATGCACGATCGTCGCGCACGGCTGCCCCAACCATCCGTCAACGAGGTCGAACGCCTCGGCAACGGTCAGGGGTCGCTCAAACACCGCGGCCCGCGTCGTCAGCCTGACAAAGCCGATCAGGACCTGCCATGAGAAAGCGACGGTGCCCGAAGCCGACAGAGTCTCATCCAGCCATTCCTTTGCGGCCCGGTGGCGAGATGACGACTCGTCGATCGCATAGATGAGGATGTTGAGATCGAGCAGCCTCATTTACGCAGCGCCAGCTTGCGCAATATCTCCGTGTCTTCGTCCGCGGCGGCGAGGGTCAACGCCTTGTCGATGTCGACGCCGGCGCGCAACCCCATGTCTCTGCTCGGCGTGGCATACCTGCGTTGTGCGGGCCCGCCACTTAGTCCGCGCCGCACCGCGTCGTTCAGCACGGCTTTGAACGACATCCCCCGCTCGCGCGCCGCCCGCTGCAGCGCGGCAACGACGTCGGCGTCCAGCGTCACCGTCGTCCGCATGGTGCAATCATAGCATCGGCTGCAATGCTGTCATGATGCAACCGAACAGGCGTCACGCAGCGCGTCGCCCCCGAAGGGTCGCCCCTCAGCGCATCCTCACGTTCGATCGTGGCCACCGTCGGCCCCTACCAGGTGACCATGAAAGTCGGCTTCCGCCTGGACGACTCATAGATCCGATCAGGCAGCGGCCCGACGGCGCCCGGTGCGGCGCGTCAGCGCACCCGTGGCCGGTCGCGTCTGCTATTTATTGCACCGGGCGGGCGAATCAACGCATCAGGGCCGCAACCAGGCCCACGGAGCGCATCATCTATCCCGGCGGGACGCACGCGCGCGCAATACAATTCGCCGGCGTTGAGCTGCGCGACCGCGGTGCGCTCGTGCGCCTCAACGAGCAACGACCCGACCAGGCCGCTGAGCAGATCGGTGCTGGCCTTCTGATACAGCCTGATACAGCTCACCGGCCCGCTGCTGCAGCGGCAACCGCTCGCCGTGCCGCTGACAGGACTGGTACGCGCGACCCGATCCCGCCTCAGCAACCCTCGTGGCGGTTCGGCCCGACACCAGGCGCCGGGCCGAACCGCTGCAGCAGCTGCACCAATTCGTCATCCTCGGGCGCCCCCGCCCGACGCAGCAGCGCCAGCCCGCGCGCGGCGTAACCGCGGTCACCGGCATAGCGGGCCAACGACAACAACGTCGGCGGCCACCACGGGTCCAGCGACTCGGCGGCGTGCAGCACCGCCTCGGCCCGTTCACAGTCGCCGACCGCCTCAAGGGCCTTGGCCCGCATCCAATGCAGCGCCGGGTGCGCCGCGCGCGGCGCCAGCGGCTCGGCCGTCTCGGCGAAAACACCCAGCGCCGCGGCGCCTTGGTCGTCGTGCACGCCCATCTGATCCAGCGCGGCGGCCGCGACCAGCGGATCGGCCAGCGCCTCCAGCGCGGCATGGGCGACCCGGCGGCGGGCATCGGGATCGGTCTCGTCATCCGGGGCCGCCGGCGGGGCGTGGCCGTCGTGCGCCGCCTCGACCAATGACTCGAAGGTCTGCTCGTAGAGGCCCACCACCGCCAGCACGGCCAAGGCCCGTGCGTCGTCGAACTCGTATCGCGATCGGATGGTCTCGATCCG
>JAQTVU010000166.1 GCA_028706695.1 Mycobacterium sp. | reverse complement strand
AGTCACGCCCGATCTGCCCGATCACCACAACGTTCATGGCTCTGCAGTGCCCATCTCGGCCCTGGCGTACTCGGCCGCCGCCGCGACATCGCCTTGGGCGGGAAGCCCGTTCGTTCCCCTTTCGTTCAATGGACAGGTCGCAGGGATTTCCGGCTCCGGGCCGGCCCGACGGTTTCGACCCCGCGACCGGCGGGCAACCCCACGGATCATCGCCCGAGCGAGGGGACGAGGGATGCGTGCTGCGGTATTGGAAGCGGTGGGCGAGGTTCCGACGATCCGCGATTTCGACGAGCCCGACCGCGATGTCGTCGAGGTCAGGCTGGCCGGGTGCAATCCGGTGGATCTGCTGTTGGCGTCGGGCAAGATGGGCCGACCGGCGACCCCGTCGGTGGTCGGCCGAGAGGGTGTCGGGACCCGGGACGGCAGGCGGGTGTACTTCAACGCCCCGCCCGACCCGTTCGGGTCATGGGCACAGCGCTGCCGCGTCGACCCGGCCAAAACCTTTCCTGTTCCCGACGGACTCGACGACGACATGGCGGTCGCATGTGGCATCGCGGGCCTGGCCGCCTGGCTGCCACTGACCCGGCACGCCGACGTGTCACACGGGGAGTCGGTGCTGGTGCTCGGTGCGACCGGGGTGGTGGGGCGCATCGCCGTGCAAGCCGCCAATCTGCTGGGCGCCGGCCGGGTGGTGGGCGCGGGCCGCAACGCCGAGGCGCTGCAACGGGCGCACGAGCTGGGCGCCGACGCCACGGTGCAGCTGGGCGGCGACGACGACGCGGCGGCGTTGCGCGCGCACGCCGGTGACGGCTACGACGTGGTCGTCGACCCGGTCTACGGCAAGCCATTTCTGGCCGCGCTGGACGCCACGGCCAACGGGGCGACCCTGATCACCGTCGGCGAAGGCGCCGGCCCGACGGCCGAGGTGGCGTTTCGTGCCCTGATCGGCCGCACCCACGTCGGCCACTACCACGACGTCATGGCACCCGAGGTACTGCGCGCCGGATACGAGGAGATCACCCGGCACGCCGCCGCTGGCCGCATCCGTGTCGACACCCGCCGGTATTCGCTTGAGGAGGCGCCCCAGGCGTGGCACGAACAGCGGTCCAGTCCGCATGTCAAGATCACTGTGGCGCCGTGAGCGGCCGCTATCTGCCGTTCGGCACCATGCCCATCGGGAGCTGCTGGCGTCCCGGCTCCTCGGACGAGACCCGCCGGGACACCGACCCGTGGAGCGGCCAGACGCTCACCGAAATCCGCCAGGCGACCGCCGACGACCTCGATGAGGCCTACCGCCTAGCGGCTGATTCCCAGGACGAGTGGGCGGCCGAGGCCCCGACGACGCGCGCCGGGGTGCTGCGCGCGGCCGCGGACGTGATGACCCGACGCAAGGACGAGATCGTCGGCTGGCTGATACACGAGGCCGGCAGCACCGCGGCCAAGGCCGAGCTGGAGTTCAACCTGGCGCGGGGGGAGCTGTGGGAGGCGGCCTCGATGCCACACCACGTCGAGGGCAAGATCATGCCCTCGGACATCCCCGGGAAAGAAAACCGGGTCTACCGTGAGCCGGTCGGGGTGGTCGCGGTCATCTCTCCGTGGAATTTTCCCTTGCAGCTCTCGGCCCGATCGGTGGCCCCCGCCCTGGCGGTGGGCAACGCGGTGGTGCTCAAACCCGCCGGCGACACACCGGTCAGCGGCGGTCTGCTGCCGGCCCGCGTCTTCGAGGAGGCCGGCCTGCCGCCGGGGTTGTTGTCGGTGACGATCGGTCCGGGTTCCGGGATCGGCGATGCGATTGTCGAGCACCCGATCCCGAAAGTGGTGTCGTTCACCGGCTCCACCGAAGTGGGTACGGGCATTGCGCAGAAGGCCCCGCTGAAAACGCAAGGCCCTCGAACTCGGCGGCAACGGCCCGGTGGTGATACTCGATGACGCCGACCTGGAGCTGGCGGTCGACGCGTCGATCTTCGGGTCGTTCTTCCACCAGGGGCAGATCTGCATGATCGCCAACCGGATCATCGCGGATGCCGTCGTCCACGACCAGTTCGTCGAACGCTTCGTGGCGCGGGCGAAGGCTCTGGTCGTCGGCGACCCGGCGGACCCGTCGACGCAGCTGGGGCCGATCATCGACGAGTCGCAGCTGGAGTCGATCCGGGACAAACTGCGCCGCGCGGTCGACGACGGCGCCGAATTGTTTTGTGGCGGAGGCCAGTTCGGGCCGACCGGCCTGGCCATGCCGCCGCATGTGCTGCTCGGCGGCAACGACACGGCCACCGCGCGGGAAGAGGTTTTCGGCCCGGTCATGACCGTCATCCGCGCCGGCGACGAGGCCGAAGCGCTGCGGCTGGCCAACGACACCCCGTACGGCCTCTCCTCGGCGGTGCTCAGCAGCGACGTCGAGCGCGCGGTGCGCTTCGCCCGTCGGGTCGAGGCCGGCATGACCCACGTCAACGATTCCCCGGTCAACGACGACGCCAACACGGCCTTCGGCGGCGAAAGGCATCCGGTATCGGCCGTTTCGGGGGCAGGTGGTCGGTCGAGGAATTCACCGCCGAACACTGGGTCTCCGTTCAGCATCGGCCGCGCCGGTACCCGACCTGACCCGCTTCCGGCGCGGACCTCCGGACGGCCTCGAGCGCTTCGGCGACGTGGCTCTCCCGCGGCCGCGGGCCTGGCGCAGCTACGTCGACCGGCTCCTGGGTACCCGCGCGGCCGTCCCGAAGTCAGTTCGGCGGCGGTGTCTTTGACGGTTCCTCCACGCGGTGTGCAGGCGTCTAATTGATAGATGGAACTGATGATGCCCACCGACGCGATCTTTCTGCTGGCCGAATCCCGCGAGCATCCGATGCACGTCGGTGCGCTGCAGCTGTACGAGCCCCCCGCCGGCGCCGACCGCGGATTCGTGCGGCAGTTCTACGACCGCCTGATCGCCCAGACGGATCTGGCGCCCACCTTCCGCAAGCGGCCGACGACGTTCTGGGGCGGCATCGCGAGGCTGGGCTGGTCCTATGACTGCGGGGACGACTGCAGTGGCCACTCCGATGGCCACTCCGATGGCCACTCCAATGGCCACTCCAATGGCAAGGACATCGACATGGATTACCACGTGCGTCGCTCGGCGCTGCCGGCGCCCGGACGGGCGCGCGAGCTGCTGGAGCTGACTTCGCGGTGGCACAGCACCCTGCTCGATCGCCATCGCCCGCTGTGGGAAGCGCACATCGTCGAGCGGCCCAACGACGGCCGGTTCGCGATCTACACCAAGTTTCACCACGCGTTGATCGACGGGGTGTCGGCGCTGAAGCTGTTGCAGCGCGCGTTGTCTGACGACCCCGGCGACACCGAGATCCGCGCGCCGTGGACGCTGCGCGAGCCCGGGCATCGGACCGGCCGGCCATCGCCGCTGAGGTCGTTGATGCACACGGCGGGGTCCGTTGCCGCGCTTGGTCCTTCGATGGTCTCGCTGGCCCGGGCCGCGCTGCTCGAGCAGCAGTTGACGCTGCCGTTCGGTGCGCCGCGGACCATGTTGAACGTCAAGATCGGGGGCGCCCGCCGGTGTGCCGCGCAGTCGTGGTCGGTGGAGCGCATCAAGGGCGTCAAGAACGCCGCCGGGACCACCGTCAACGACGTCGTCCTGGCGATGTGCTCCGGGGCGCTGCGCTACTACCTGCTCGAACATAATGCGCTGCCGGACACCCCGCTGGTCGCGATGGTCCCGGTGAGCCTGCGGACCGGGGACCAGGCCGACGGCGGCGGCAACCTCGTCGGGGCGATCCTGTGCAACCTGGGCACCGACTCCGACGACCCGGTCCAGCGGCTGCAGACCATCAGCGACTCGATGCGCAACAACAAGAAGGTCTTCTCCCAATTGCCGCGCGTCCACGCGCTGGCTTTGTCGGCGATGAACGTGGCGTCGTTGGGCCTGGCGGCGGTCCCGGGATGGGTGAGATCGACGCCGCCGCCGTTCAACATCGTCATATCCAACGTCCCCGGGCCGTTGCGGCCGATGTACTACGGGGGTGCCAGGCTCGACGGCAACTACCCGCTGTCCGTCGTGCTGGACGGGCAAGCGCTCAACATCACCCTGGCCGGCAACGCCGAGAACCTCGACTTCGGTCTGGTGGGGTGCCGGCGCAGCGTGCCGCACCTGCAGCGCCTGCTGGCGCACCTGGAGTCGTCGCTGAAGGACCTGGAACGCGCGGTGGGGGTCTGAGGTCGTGCCCACGCTCAGTGCGGGTGTGCTGCTGTATCGGGTGTGCGGCGGCGTCGTCGAGGTGTTGATCGCGCATCCGGGCGGCCCGTTTTGGGCCCGCAGGGACGACGGCGCCTGGTCGATCCCGAAGGGCGAATACACCGACGGGGAAGACCCCTGGGCGGCCGCGTGCCGCGAGTTCGCCGAGGAGCTCGGCCGGGGGGTGCCGGCCGGGCCGCGCATGGACCTCGGGCGGATGAGGCAGCCCGGCGGCAAGGTGGTCACCGCCTTCGCGGTCGGTGGCGACCTCGACGTCACCGGGGCGCGCAGTAACACCTTCGAGATGGAATGGCCGAAGGGCTCGGGCGCGCTGCGGGAGTTCCCCGAGATCGACCGGGTGGGCTGGTTCGCGGTGGCGCCGGCACGCACCAAACTGCTCAAGGGGCAGGTGGCCTTTCTCGATCGGCTGATGGGCAATCCGGAATTGGCGGGCTTGAGCGAAGGAACGTGAGCCACGCCGGACCCAACTTTCCGTACCCGCCAAGCTATTTCGAGGTATCCGATGACGAGGGCGGGGCGTTGCGCATCGCCTGGTCGACGCCGGGCAGGGGCACGCTGGCAATGCGGTTCTCAGGGATCGCCGAGGCCGGGCACGATGTCGTCGAGCCGGAAGCTGACCGGCTGCTCGAGTTGCTCGTAGGTGCAGGAGCGCGGGTCGCGGTCGGGGCGCCACCGGTTGAACTGGGCCGTGTGCCGGAATCGCCGCCCCTCCATGTGGTCATAGCGCACTTCGACCACCCGCTCAGGCCGCAGCGGCACGAAGGACAGATCCTTGCCGGCGTTCCAGCGGGAGAACTCGTTCTTGCGCGGGGTGCGCTCGCCGGCTTCGTGGGCGGCCCACTTCCACGGGTGGTCGTCGAGGCCGGTGACCAGCGACTGCAGCTCGGTGAACAGGCGGCGGCGTTGGGCCATCGGAAAGGCGCCGATGACGCCGACGGACGCCAGTTGGCCGTCCTCTTGGTAGAGCCCCAGCAGCAGGGAGCCGATCGCCTCGTCGCCGGACTTGTGCAGCCGATAGCCGGCGACCACGCAATCGGCGGTCCGCTCGTGCTTGATCTTGAACATGACGCGCTTGTCCGGCTGATAGGTCAGCGTCAGCGGCTTGGCGATGACGCCGTCCAGGCCGGCGCCCTCGAATTCGTCGAACCAGCGCCGCGCGATGTCCAGGTCGGTCGTCGCCGGCGTGAGGTGAAACGAGCGCCCGGCGCTTGCCAGCGCGTCCACCAGGGCGGCGCGGCGCTCGCTGAACGGCCGCCGGGTGTAGTCGTCGTCGCCGAGGGCCAAGAGGTCGAACACGATGAAGGAGGCGGGCGTCTTCTCCGCCAGCATCCGCACCCGCGACGCGGCGGGGTGGATGCGTTGCTGCAACGCCTCGAAGTCCAGGCCGTGGCCGGTGGCCACGACGATCTCGCCGTCGATCACGCAGCGCGGCGGCAGCTCGGCGACGACCGCGGCGGCCAGCTCGGGAAAGTAGCGGGTCATCTGCCGCTCGTTGCGGCTGCCCAGCTCGACCTGGCCGCCGTCGCGAAAACAGATGGACCTGAACCCATCCCACTTCGGCTCGTACGACGCGCCCGGCGGAATCGTGCCGACCGGCTTGGCCAGCATCGGGGAGACCGGCGGCATCACGGGGAGGTCCATAGCCCGATTGTGCTGAAATCCTGATATGGCCGCTGCAGCAGAACAGTTAGACGTCGACGGCATCACGGTCCGGCTGACCAGCCCGGACAAGGTGTATTTCCCGCAGCTGGGGTCCAACGGCCCCAAGCGTCAGCTC
>JAQTVU010000165.1 GCA_028706695.1 Mycobacterium sp. | reverse complement strand
GTGTCAGCAGCGCGACCGCGCACGCCTTCCTGGGACGGGCTGGCAAGTTCGGCGACGTCTTCAAGATCCGCAGGGAACTGTTCGAGCTCGCGGGCCTGGCCCGCACGATCACCTGGACCGGCACCGAGGAGCAGCAGCAGCGGCTCGCCGAGGTCCGGGCCGACGTCCTGCGGGCACTGACCGACGCGGCCAAAGCGCTGCACCGGGTTCTCGGCGAGGAGTGAAGCGCTCGGCGAGCCGCTGGTGCGCCGAAGGTCGCCAGCGGCTCGCCGACGTTGCCCCCGGGTTCACGTGATCCATCCGCGACCAGTCGCTGACAAGTCGCTGACAAGTCGCTGACAAGTCTACGTGGGCTGTTCCGAGTCGTCATCGAGGACGCTGACCGTGATGCCGTAGGGCAGGAACCGCACTTTGCGCTTCGGGTCGACATTGTTCTTGTTGGCCCGCAGCGCGTCCAGCTCGGTCGCATACACCTGCTCGACGTGAGCGCCGCCGTCGGGGTTCACGGTGTAGATGGCCCACACGCCGTCACCGGCCTCGCCCGCAGTCTCCGGCGCCGAGCGGGGCCGGCCCGAGACATCCTCGAAGATCGCCGACCAACCGCTTCGGGCGTCCGGACCGCCGACGAACTTGCCGATGCGTTCGAAGACGTCGCGCAATCCCTCGCTGCCCTCCCGGATCAGACGATCGAACTCGTCGGGATCGAACCCGAATCCACCGTGCTCGCCCACGCGGCCTCCTTGCGGCTCGTAGCTCAGTGTGCACCTCGCCGGCCCGGTGCGCCATGCCTGGTCACGGGCCTGGTTACGGGCCGGGCGGCGGTGGCGGCGGGTTGATCGGAATCGGCACCGTGACAAACGGGAAGTGCAGATACATCGTCATCGGCGGCTGTCTGGGTTCCGGCGCCGGGGGCGGCGCGGCCGGCGGCGGTGGTGCCGCCGGCGCGGCCGGCGGCGGTGGGGGTGGCGCCGGCTGCTGCACGGGTGTGGGCGGCGGCACGTACTCGGGTTCGCGCCGTGCCGGGGCGCGACGCACCGGGGCCGGGGGTGCCGCATGGGTGACCGGCGGCGGCGCCGGAGACGGCGCGGGCACCGCCTGCGGCTGGGGTGGTGGCGGGGCGGGACCCGGCGTAGCAGGACTCGGCGGGGGCACCTGCGCCTCGGGCGGCTTGCTCGGTAGCTGCTCCGGAGCCGGCGGTGCCGGGGTCGCGACGTTGACACGCGGGGAATGCCGCACATCGGTCGGCGCCCGGTCGGACGCGAGCGAAAGCAGCACCGCGCCGGCCCCGATGACGGCGATGCCGGCGATGCCGGCCAGTGCGCTGCCGGCCAGCGCGAAGAGCCCGCGCCGGCGCCGGCCGCGCGGGGTCTCGTCGTCGTCATCGGCCAGGGCGCTGTAGGCCAGGACACCCGAGCCCAAGTCGGCGTCGGCGCTGACGTCCAGGTAGCTCGGCGTCAGGCCACGGGGGCCGACCTCTCCGGTGCCCGGGTCCAGCGCCCAGGCCAGGGCGGCCGTCGACGAGGCGAACAGCGGTGCGTTTGCCGACGCCAGCGCCGCGCCGCGGGCCAGCGCCATGTCCGGCTCCTCGGGAGCGGTGATGTCCAGCGCGGTCGCCCCCTCGAGCGCCGGCTTGAGCGAGGCGATGTCCGTCCCGCAACCGACGAGAAACACGCCGTCGGCCTGCGATCCGCGCGTGTCCAGACCGGCGACCATCGTGGCCAGTTCGGCGGCCAGGGCGCTTCGGGAGGAGTCGTGCCCGGCGTTGGCCAACGGCCGCCGATGCAGGTCGACGATCGAACCGTCGGAGACCGCGACGACGGCCAACGTCGCGTTGTCGGGCTCGACGAACAGCATGGCGATGTGCTCGTAGCCGATCGCGTGGCCGACCGCCTGCGCCAGCGCGGCCGCCGCCAGCAACGGGGAGACCAGCATCACGCTGGCGAGCCCGCGGGCGGCGAGCTCTTCACGCAACGTGTACGCCTCGCTGGGGTCCGTCCAAGTCACCCCGGTCGACGAGAGCCGGTAGCCGCCCTCGGCCGCGCCCTCACGGGTGCCTTCGATGGCCGCGATCACCTGGTCCACCGCGCCGGTTCTCGCCGGTGCGCCGACCTCGAAGGCGTCCTGGTCCACCGTGACACCGTCGGCGTCGGCGCCTTCGATGAGCACCAAGCGGACCATCGTGGGTGCCATCGACACCCCGAGCACGATGTCCACCAACGCCTCCAAGGTCCAGGCCCACCACCAGGGCATGACCAACACAGACCCCGCCTGAAACGCTCTCTACGCTACCCGCATCCGGGCCGACGCGCCCCGGCGCGGACCGAACGGCAGCGACGACGCGCTCAGTAACCCGGGCTCAGGAACGGATTCGGCCCGGTTCCGGGGTACTGCGGGGCCGGGTACTGCGGGGCCGGGTTCTGGGGAACCTGGTTCTGCGGAACCGGCACCGGTATTGGCACCGGGATCAACGGAAGGCGTATCCACTCCGTGGTCATCGGCACCGTCGAGGTCGTCGGAGGCGGCTCTGTCGTCGTGGGCGAGGGCGGATCAGGGGTGGTGGTGGGCGTCACCGTGGGGGTCTGGCTCGGCGGCGGTGGGCGCCTCTTGGTGGCAACCGGCGGCGGCTGTGTGGTCACCACCACCGGCGGGGGCGGCGGCGGGGGCGGCGGCGGCTCGGCGCTGGGTACCGGCGGGGGCGGCGGCGGCTCGGCGCTGGGTACCGGCGGGGGCGGCGGCGGCTCGGCGCTGGGGACCGGCGGGGCCGGCGGCGCCGGGACGGGGGTCGGCACCAGGCTGGGCGGCGGCACCGGCAGCGGGACCAGGCTGGGCGCCGGCGGAGACGGGCGGTTCTCTATCCCGGTCAGCGTCACGGCCACGCCGCCTATCGCGACTATGGCCACCACGGCGCACATGCCGATGATCGCCTGCGACAGCCGGATACGCCGCCACCGTCGGCCCCTGGGCGGGTCGATCGCGTTCAGCCGCATCGACCAGCCGGCGGGACCGTCCTCGTCGTAGCTCTCGGGCGGGTACGGTGCTCGCACGTCGCCGGGGTATTCGGTTTGCGACCAAGCTAATTCGCGATCCGTCGTGGCTTCGTGGTCGATCACCAGCAGATCCCCGGCGGGCAGTTCGATCACGTCGCCCGTGGCGGCGGTGGTGAGCAGGCCGACGGAGGTGCGGGTCCGAAGATCGCCGGGCTCACTAGGGGCGGCCAGCAGCAACGCACCGCAGGCCGCCGCGCAGCCAGGCTGTGACGGGGACACGACGGGTCTGCGTGAATGCACCGAAAGGCGTTCGTTGACAAGCGGAATGGCGGCCCCACCGCCGACGGTCACCACCGCCGAGAGGTCGGCCCAGCTCCTGTTGTGGCGGACCAGCATGTCGTCGACCGCATAGATCAAGCCGGTCAGCCGGTCCTGGATCAGATCCCCGAGTTCTTCACGGGTCAGCCGCATGCTGCAACGGCGGCCACCGAGCTCGGCGCTCACCTCGGTCACCGCCTCGGTGGACAACCGCTCCTTGGCGGCGCGGCACTGTTCCCTGAGCTGCCCGAGCTGACCGACGGCGGCGGTGGTGGCCGGGTCGAGGTCGCTGCCGTGGCCGAGTTCCTCGAAAACCCTCAAGAGCAGCGCCTGGTCGATCTCGTCGCCGGAGAACGCCGCGTAACGCATCGTGGGAGTGACGGGCTCGTGGTCCCCGGCAAGGTCGACCAAGGTCGCCGAGGTACCGGTCCCACCGAAGTCGAGCACCCCGACGACACCGGTCGCCGCCAGGCACAGCTCCGAGTTGGCCGCGGTCAGCGCCGCGACGGTGTCCGACACCAGGCGCGGCGCCATGCCGCTGCGGACGAAACCGGCGTGAGTGCGTAGCCCGTTGCGCAGCGCCTGCACGGCTGCCGGATTCCAATGCGCCGGAACGGCTATCGCGATCTCCGAGGAGGCCGCGTCCGCGCCGGCGGCAAGCATCACCGCGTCCAGCGCCTCGACGAGCAACAGCTCCGGGTCGTGAGTCGATCCGTCGCTGGACACCAGAGCCACCGAATCGCCGATGCGCTCCACGAACCCGCCGATGCGGACGCCGGGCTCGTTTAGCGTCGACTCCGTTTCTGCTGCATCGAGTTTCGGCGCGCAGTGCGGATACAGCGTCAGCACAGCACGTCGTGAAACCGGTGGGTTTCCGTTACACGCGGCGACCAGGTTCACGGTCCCGATCGACAACCCAAGTGGGTCGTTCATAGAGCGAAGACTTCCTCTATAGGGGTCGGTGGCCAGCGTTAACCATAGCCGCCGACACGCCCAAAGCTGATGGCTTGCAACGTCATCGGTACGCGGTCGATGCGATTGTGTCACCGAAGCGGTACCGCTGACCCCTTGACAAACCCGGCGCGCTCAGATTGCGGCCGGCGGCGCCCAACGCCCCGGCTGCGCGGGGCGACAGCGGTGGTCACCGCCTGCAGCGGCTGTGCAATCCCGGTGCGCAAAGCGGGATCCCGGTCGACCGGCATCGGGAGCGGCGGGCGCTTGACCGGCAGGAGGAGTGTCTATCTCTACCGTGGCGCGCCCGGTGCGCTCCCAATGACGAACGCACCAGCAGGCGCCGACGTCCGCGGCGGACCGGAATTCGAACCCACGCCCGGCTGGGCCCGGGATCGACGCTACTTGTTGATCGCGATCACCGCGCCGGGCCGCAGCCAGCGGATGATCTGCACCAGTGTCGCATCGTCGATCGCCACGCACCCCTCGGTGGGGTGGTTGTCGGTGGTGTGAAAGAAAAAGGCGGCCCCGCCGCCGGGCGTCTTGTTCTTGTTGACACCCATCACGACCGCGTGCTTGTACTGCGGGATGTTCAGGTTCTCGCTCTCGGCGGTGTCGAACGGACACTGCGATTTCGGGCAGACCTGCATGCTGTTGAATGTGGGGCTGTGGTCGTCGCCGCTCCACCAGTAGTTGGGGCCGACCACCTGGGTGTACGGCAGCCCGCCGCCGGGATTGGGCGCGGTGCCGAACGCGGAGTCCAGGGTGTAGATGCCCATCGGGGTGGCCGGGACACCGCTTTTGGCCTGCGGCGCCAAGCCGGCCGAACCGACGTGGGTGGGGATGCCGGTCCTCAGCGGCTGCCAGCCGGTGGTGGTGCGTTGGTAGATGTCCATCCGCGCCGTCGATCCACCGGTCCCGACCACCGAAACCGCCTGTGTCGCATTGCCAACCGAGTTTGCGAACCACGGGGCGCCGGCCGCACCGCCGACCGGGGCGAGCGCCAGCCAGCCGCATACCATGCACGACACGGCGCACAGCAGGGCTAACGGGCGCATGGGTCCAATGATCTTGCCGCCCAAGCCCAATGGTCAAGTAAAGCTTTAGGCTCGGTTGGGTCACCGGGCCGTGACCCCGCCGCCCGCGTCGCTCATCGAGGGCCGAAACACCAACAGGCACAACGCGAAATACAGGTATCCCAGCGACCAGCCGGCCAGCACGTCGGAGGGGTAATGCACGTTGAGCGCGACCCTGGCCGCGCCGACCAGCAGCACGCCCGACGTCGCCACCGCCGCCGCGACGCGCCGCACCGGGCGGCTCACGAGCGGCAACAGCACCGTCAGAAGCGCCAGCAGGGTCGCCGTCGCCTCCAGCGCGTGCCCGGACGGAAACGACGGTGCGGAGGTCGGCACCAGCATGGTCGGCGGCCGCGGCCGGTCGGCCAGGCCCTTGGCCACCGCCGTCACGGCCCCGTTCAGCGGCGCGCACGCCAGCAACAGCAGCGCAGCGCGCACGTTGCGCCGTACCAGCGCGGCCACCGCCGCCACCGCGCCCAGCAGGCGCAACGGCACCGGCCCCAGCGCGAAAGACACCCCGTCCCAGAAGCGCACCCACATCGGATGCTTGACCGCCGCGTCGCGCGCCGCGTCCAACAGCCACCAGTCGACCCCGCGCAGCCAGCTCCAGTGCCGGCAATAGCCCACCCACATGGCGGCGTAGACGGTGGTCGCGGCGACGGCGAGCAGCACAACGGTGCGTGAGCGGGTCACCATCAAGCGATACCAGCA
>JAQTVU010000164.1 GCA_028706695.1 Mycobacterium sp. | reverse complement strand
TCCCAAACCACGCTCCCGGGCACACACCCGGGCTGCTGGCCTGCGCCCACACGCCAACCCGCACCAAAATTCAAGATCAGTGGAATCACTGCCCGGCCGCCCCGCTTACTCGCGGAATCGGGTCAGACACCGCGAGGTCCTCCATCGGTGCGTGCCCGCCGGGGATGAACACCAGGTCGTAATCGTCGGCCTTCACCGCATTGAGGTCCGCCGGCGCGGCGAGCTGGTCGGAGATGCCCGCAAGGTAGGAGCGGAACCTCTCGCCCAGCTCGGTCGCGCCCCCGTTCATCTCGGGGGTAAACCCGGCCTCGTCGGCAACCGGACGAGCGGCCCCGGGGGTGGCGATAGTGATGTCGAACCCGGCCTGGGTGAAGACTTCGTGCGGGGCTGCGACCTCCTCCGGCAGTAGCCGCAGGGGTGCTTGGTGCCGTCGGCGAGGGTCCAATGGCCCGAACCCGAGACCGCAAACAATACGCGTGTCACGTGATAACTCCATTTCGTCGCTGTGCCAGGTGTCTGCCTGTCCAGGCTAGACCCAGGCGGGCCGGCCGCCCACCTCGGCTGGTACCGAGTTGCTATGCGACACAAGCAAGTTGTAACGCGACATCCGATGTCAACGCGATCGGAATTGGCACAGACGGAGCAGGAATGCGTTACCGCGCCGGCGTCGCTGTGACGTTTGCTGGTCATCGCCACCTGGGTCACCAACCCCGGCGAATCCGAGCGTATTCGCGCGATTCTCGACGAGATGACCCCGGAAGTGACCGCGCCGAGCCCAAATGGTCCATTTGCAGGCCCATCTCGGCATCCAATGATCCGACACCTTCGTGCTCTACGAGCACTACACCGATCCGAGCGGCTACGACGAGCCTCGCTCCACCGCGGCTTTCCAGCGGTTGGTTCTCGACGACGCGGTCCCCCATCTGGCGAGCCAAACCGTGGGCCCGGAATCGGCCCGGAATCGTGATGACGTCGTCATCTTTGACCGAATTCTTGGGCGCAAGCCTCGCCATTTATGGCCGGGGTGAGGCCATCTCGTGTGTTGCCGGGCGCAGCCCGGCGCTCAGAGCGGTCGGGTTTGTCCGTCGATGTATTGCTTGACAATGGACAGCGGTGCGCCGCTGCAGGAGACGGCGAAATAGGACGGCTACCATAGGTGGCCGCGCAGGCGGGCGCGCACACACGCACCGGTGAATTCGCGTCGCACCGCGTAGGCGGTGCGGCCTTTGAGGCGTTGCGCCAGAGCCGAGATCGCCAGCGTGGGCGGATACGCAACGAGCAGGTGCACGCGGTCGAGCTCGCCGTTGAACGCGACCAGCTCGACGTCGAGCTGGTCGCACACGGTGCGCGCATGGTGGTTTTTGGTGAAGGTGAGCATCGGGTCGGTGAACAGTTTGCGCCGAAACTTGGTCACGAAAACCAGATGGGTGTGCAGCAGCGACACGCTGTGCCGGGCGCGGCGATACGTCGTTTGTGTCAGTGGGCACCTCTACGGTTGTGCTGTGGCCAAGTCCTACCGTGTCCTCCCGACACCGGCTGATGGGCCGGTGCGCAAACCGCGGGCGCGGAAGCGCCCGAAGGGGGCGCCGACGCATGTGCGGTCGTGGCCGCTGCGCCCGGATCCGGCGCAGTGCCGGGTGATCCGGACCCGGTTTTTCACCGGGGTGCGGGTGTATAACGCGGTGCTGGCCGAGTTCATCGGGCGTAGCCGCGCGGTGAAGGCCGACCTGGCCTGGGCCAAGGCGCGGGAGCTGCCGCGGCGCACCGGCAAGGAGCGCAAGCGCCGGGGCGCGGTGTTTGGCGCTGTCGAGGCCGCACACGGGTTCACCGCCGATGCCGCGCAGTCGTTCGCCTCGTCGCTGCGGAAATCGTGGGTGCGCGAACAGTTGCCGGCCCAGGAGACCCAGGAGTTGGGGGCGCGAGCGTTCGACGCGGTGCGCCAGTGGCATCTGGGGAAGAAGGGCAAGCCGCGGTTCAAGTCGGCCAGGCGGGGGCTGCGTTCGGTGGCCGCCAAGGACGGCAACGGCGGGTTGCGCCCGCACACCGATGGGGCTGGCCGGCTGGTCGAGTTGCAGTGGAGGGCCGGGTTTGTGGTGCCGATCGACGCGCCGGCTGCGGCGCCGGGGCGCCGCGGTCGTGAGCAGCGGGCCGAGCTGGCCGAGATCAAGGCGCTGACCGCGGCGGGGAAAGTGTTGTCGACGCGGATCGTGCGCACCGTGATCGGCGGGCGCGACACCTACCGCATGCAGCTGGTCTGCGATGGGCGCCCCACCCGGCGGCACCCGGTCGGCGACGGGCAGGTGTCATTCGACCTCGGCCCCAGCCAGATCGCGATCACCGTGCAACACACTGATGGCGGTTGGTCGGGGTGGGTGCAACCGCTGGCCGATGCCATCGGGTTGGACACGGCCCGGTTGCGGCGCGCCCAGCGGCGTCTGGACCGTCAGCACCGCGCCGGATCACCGAAGTGTTTCCGCGCCGATGGCGCCCACGCGTGGGCCCGGTGCGGATGGCAACGCTCCCGGGCCGCGCAGCGCACCGCGATGCGGGTGGGCGAGCTGCATCGCCGCCTGGCCGCCCACCGCAAGTCCCTGCATGGGGCGCTGGGCAACCGGCTGCTGGCGTACGGCGCCGATATCGCGTGCGAGCGGCTGGATTATGTGTCGTGGCAGAAGAACTTCCCACGCAGTGTGCGCGACCGGGCACCAGGGCTGCTGGTAGAGACGATGCGCCGCAAGGCTGAAAGCGCCGGCGGGCAGCCACTCTACGAGTACAACCCAGGCACCACCGCCTTGTCGCAAACCTGCCTGTGCGAGAACCGCAAGAAGAAGCCGCTTTCGCAGCGGACCCACCGCTGCGAGTGCGGCATCACCGAAGACCGCGACCTGTTTTCGGCGTTCCTGGGACTGCATGTCCACACGGCCGCTGATGGGGTCGACCGGCTGGACTTGCAGGCAGCCAACATTGGCTGGGGGCATCGTCAGGACGTCGACGAGTCGCCGAAGTCCAGCCGTAGTGCATCAGCACGCAAGCGGCGAGGCCGCAGGCATCCGCCCTCGCGGAGGTCCGCGGCGCGCATCAAAGGCCGACGCGCAGCGCGGCCAAGATGCGACAGAGCCGCTCGGCGCGAACCTCCACTACCGGCCAGCCCACGGCGATCACCGCATGAGCGGCCATCGAGACAGCCGGTCGCCACGAGGAATCCCCGCAGTTCACTGCGGGGAGGACGTCAATGGACCGTATTGTGCCCGGTCTCACCGGGGCGCTTGGGTAAAGTTCTCCCCCGCACCGAACGAGAACGTGGCAGTGCTTGCGGTGCAGGATCATTCGCGCCGATCACCGGGGACGTCGGCGGCGGCGAAGCTGCGCGTGCGCTCGCCGCCGCCCGGGCGGCGGTGAGATCGCCGAGGAAGGCTAAACCGTGACGAACTCGATGGCGACGTCCGATTCGGGCCGGGCGATCGGTTCACCGGCCGTTCAAAACAACGTCGGTTGAGGAGGTGCCGGGGCCCGGGTGGCGGCGGTGACGAACGAGCGCTGATCGCCGCTCAGCCGGTGTTTCGCGATCAGGGGTGTGACGCGTTCCCGCAGTGTCTGCCGGTAGCCGGCGGGCAGGTAGGCGCCGTGCCGGTACAAGCAGCGGTATCGGTCCACCAGATCGGGATGCGAGCGTTCCAGCCACGACATGAACCAACCGCGGGTCGAGCCGCGCAGATGCAGACCGTGTACCGTCACACCCGTCGCGCCGGCCGCCGCGATACGCCCGAGAAGCCGGTCGAGGTGCTCGACCGAGTCGGTCAGGTGCGGCAGTACCGGCGCGACCATCACGTGACAATCCAGTCCCGCGTCGCGGACGGCGGCGATCAGCGCCAGACGAGCGGGCGGGCCGGGAGTGCCGGGCTCGACGTCGGCTTGCAGTCCCGCGTCATCGACGGCCAGCGATACCGCGATCGACACCGGAATGTGTTGGGCCGCCTCGGCGAGCAGCGGCAAATCGCGCCGCAGCAACGTGCCCTTGGTCAAGATCGCGAGGGGCGTTCCCGATCCGGCGAGCGCTCCGATGATGCCGGGCATCAGCGCGTAGCGACCTTCGGCGCGCTGGTAGGGATCGGTGTTGGTGCCGAGCGCAACGGTCTCGCGCCGCCACGACGGCCGGCGCAGCTCGCGTCGCAGCACCTCGGCGACGTTGGTTTTGACGACCACCTGGGTGTCGAAGTCAACGCCGCCGTCGAAGTCGAGATACTCGTGGGTCGGACGCGCAAAACAATAGCGGCAGGCGTGCGAGCAGCCGCGGTAGGCGTTGATGGTGTACCGAAACGGCACGGCGGCGCTGTCCGGCACCTTGTTGAGAGCCGATTTGCACAGCACCTCGTGGAAGGTGATTCCATCAAACTGCGGCACGCGCACACTGCGCACCAATCCGATTCGCTCCAGCCCCGGGAGTGCGCCGTCGTCCACCGGATTGCCGTCGACCGCGACGGCTTGGCGAGCCCAGCGCATGCGTCAATTCGAACACGGATTCGACAGCCGGGTCAAGAAACCTCAGGAGGTCGGCACGACGGCCAGCACGTCGATCGGCCGAATGTCGGGATCGGCCGCCAACAGCTCGGGCCCGACCGAGCCAAGAGCGCTGGCCACGGCGCCCGACAGGTGCGCCTGGCGTCCCGCTTCGTCGGCGAAGGTGTCGAAGATGCCGAAGGTGGTCGGCCCGATCCGTATCGCATACCAACGCAACGTCGCCGGCTCGCGGGCGACGAGATCAGCCCCCTGCTTCAAGAACGCGGCCACCTCCTCAGCCTTGTCCGGCTTGGCTTCCAGGGTGACCAAGAGTCCCACTTGCTCCGTCACGATCAATCCTCCTTCGGCATGTGCGTCGACCATATCCACCGCCAGCCGAAACGGCGAGTGACGGATCCGACGACGCTGATATCGTTTCCGACATGCGGGTGGCGGTGCTGCTCACTGAAGGCGCCTTCGACTCCGGCGTGAGCACCGTGTGCGACATCTTCAACACCGCCAACGATCTCCGCGACCATCTCGATGGGCCGATGTCGCCCTGGGAAGTGAGCCTCGTCGCCGCTCGGCGCACGGTGCGCACGGCAAACGGACACCGGATCGCGACGGCCGCGCTGGCATCACCGGCGCCGGACATCCTAGTCGTCACCGCGTTCAAAGGACCCGGGCCGATCGCCGATGCACTGGCCCGCCCGTCGCAGCGCTGGGCGACGGCCAGCGTCGCGTCGGCTCGCGCGGCCGGCACCGCGCTGGCCGCCGCGTGCACCGGCACGTTTCTGCTGGCCGAGGCCGGGATGCTCGACGGCCAGCGGGCGACAACCAGTTGGTGGCTTGCCCCCGAATTCCGGCGTCGCTATCCGGCGGTGTCGCTCGACGACAGCGCCGCGCTCGTGCGGAGCGGCACCATCACGACGGCGGGTGCGGCCTTCGCGCATATCGACCTGGCGTTGTCGATAGTCCAGCACCGGAGCCCCGCGCTCGCCGACGCGGTGGCGCGTTATCTCCTCATCGGCCCTCGCGCATCCCAGGCAAGCTTTGCCGCGCCATTCATGCTGGCGCGCAACGACCCGGTGCTGGTCGCTTTCGAACAGTGGGCACGAGCGCACCTGGCTGAGCCGACGAGCATCGCGGCCGCCGCCAACGCCGCCGGTGTCAGTGAGCGCACCCTGCAGCGAAAGACCAAGGCGCTGCTGGGAATCTCACCCGCCGGGTTCATCAATCAGATTCGGCTGGAGGAGGCCACGCATCTGCTGCGGACCAACCCCACCTTGTCTGCGGACGCGGTTGCGGCCCGGGTGGGGTTGCAGCACGGCAGCACCCTATCGGCGCTGCTACGCCGACGCCTGGCGA
The DNA here is from genome assembly GCA_028706695.1 of Mycobacterium sp. GTDB lineage: Bacteria > Actinomycetota > Actinomycetes > Mycobacteriales > Mycobacteriaceae > Mycobacterium. Next base: position 198 of record JAQTVU010000164.1, on the reverse strand, counting down.
CGACACTGGGAGCGCTGCGCCGCGCCTCGGCTGCCAGCGGTCACCCGTAGTTCGATTTGTGATGCTTCTCAACAGTTCACCGGCTACGATCACCGCCCATCCAGCCGGCGGGCTGGATGGGCGGCTGATGTCAACCACTCGTTGGGCGGATTCGGCTTACCTTCCACCAGGGATTCGCCGAAGCGGTCCGGTGTGAGG
>JAQTVU010000003.1 GCA_028706695.1 Mycobacterium sp. | reverse complement strand
CGTCGCTTGCGGCGTTGGGTGCCTCGATGTCGCCACCGATGACTAAGAGCGCATTCTCTTGCCAGCTCGACCGGGCGATTTCTTTTGCCCGCAAGGTGGCTAGTTCAGCAACCAGCGAATTTCGAGACGCAGACTTGTCTTTGCTTGTCGGAGAAGGCTCTTACGATCCCGACTCATCGCCAGTAATACCGCGAGCCGCGGAGGTTCATGACGCGGTAAGTGGGTCTGCAGCCAGTACACACGGGGGTGCGCCAGTGCATACGTCTGACCAGGGGGGGCACGCCTCGCCGGACGCTCGGCAACTCGATCGACGCGAGGTGGGCGGCCATGTCTTCGTCGCTTGCTGATCCTGGTGGCTCGCCAGCGGCAAATATGCGGGCCGTATTCGTTCCAACCACGACCGCGTGCTGCTCGATTTGCACACACCCTTGCCCGCCGAACGTCGAAGCGTGCACACAGTGCTTGGTCGACTATGGCCTACCGACAAGGGGGGCGGCCTGATCATGTCTGTCCCCTTCATTGGTCTGCATCGCCGCGCCCGACGCGGTAAAGCACCCGAGCCCACCCTGGCCCGTTTATCCTTGCCGAGCAGGTCTTTTCATGCATTTGGATATCCCAGGCGGGTCTGGCCTGTAGGCACCTGGCTCGAAGCTGGTGTTGCGGTGGTGGTCGCTGCCTGGGTGCCGCATCGACATGGGCACGGCACCGGTGACTGCACGGGCGGTTCCGCGCAGGGTTGGCTAGTTGTGGACCCGCGTGGCAATCCGTACGCGTGGCACAGTGTGGCCAGCGCACCGGATGAGGGTGCGGTATGGCGCCGCCATGAGCGGCGGCGGTCAGTTCGCAAGCAGCTCGTCGCCCAGGGGTGGAGTGTGCGCCAGGGTAGTGGGCTTGAATTGCTTACCAGCCCCAAAGTCTTCGCCGAGGCCTCGGCATGACGGCGCAGGCAGCCCTCGCCTCGAGTCCTCGTGATGCCCGACCGACCGTTGGCCGGGGTACGCGAATGGCGCCGGGCCGGTATATCGAGGCCTGGGCTGACATCTCCAGTGATGGCCTCTACCGCTGGCGGCTCTTTCGGCGATGGGGGGCTGGTCCGACTTTGATGATGATCGGGCTTAATCCTTCGACCGCGGATGGCCAGGTGGATGACGCCACGATCGTGCGAGAGTGCAACTTCGCCAAACGATTTCAGTATTCGGCGTTGATGAAGCTGAACCTCTACGCAGGCCGCGCCACCGACCCTCGTGCGTTGTGGGCGATGCCTGACCCAATAGGGGCAGAAAACGACGCCCATCTTGATCGGGAGGGTGCCCGTCACGACCAGATCGTCCTGGCGTGGGGTTCAGCTGCTGACCCGGTGCGCGCGAGGGCCGTGGCCCAGCGGGTGTGGCGGATCGGCCGCAGCACCGGCGCTAATCTGGCGATCCTCGGTTGGACGTCGACGAATCAGCCGCGGCATCCCTTGTATTTGCGCTCAGACACGCCGCTGCAGCGCCCTCCGGCCGGGACTGGGGTCAACATCCCAGGTCCTGCTTCGGGATGGCGGTCCCTGCTGGGTGATCCGGGCGGGGGTGGTCTGTCGTGACGGGGCGTCTAGCGCTCGAGGGGGCCGAGCGGTTGTCCTCGTCGGGGTCTGCCGGTTCGTCGCTGCGTGAGCAGGTTCGGTCAGTGATGGCGTCCGCCGCGGGCTTCGCCGGCGAAGAGATTGTTGTCGTGGACGCGGTTAAAGCCGGTAATCGGATGAAGGTCGCGGTGGCGCCGGCGCATTTCGGTGGGAGGTCGGCCTCCTACTGCGTCGGGGTAGGGGGTACCCGGGCCGCCGATTTCACTGAACGCCTCGGAGCTGTCGTCGAGTTCGTCGATTTCGGTCCGGACCCTCAACGTTATGTCGCTGCCGCGCTCAACGTTCCGGTGCTGGCAGTGAGTCTCGACACGGCGATGTCTCCACCGAGGGCCGTCGTGGTCGTCGATCCGCAGACCTACCCGATAGCGGTGGGGAAAAGCGGCGCCAATGTGCGGATGGCGGGTCTGTTGACCGGGTTAGTCGTCACCATCTGCACACCAGCCTGCCGCGCGCACTCCCATCACCACCCTGTGGGACTGCGGCCAACGAGATCGCGGCCGAGACATCGGCGCGGCCAGGCCGCATCCACGATGCGCGCGAACGCGGCCACACCGACGCCGCAGCGCTCGCTGGCGTTGCCGCCGTTGCCTGCACATGTGCTCAGTGAGCGCGCCAACCGCCGCCGCCGGACACGCTGATGACTACCGTCTGGGCGTCCACACGCAGACGCAGCGCAGCACCGCTTAGGCGGGCGTTTCTGTACGACGAGCGCTGGTGCTCAACGGTTTTAGCTCTGGTGAGTAGCTGCCGCGACAGGAGAGGGGGCTCGGCATGCCTGAATGGAACCGGCTGAATGGCCGGCTGGGTGGGGCCGTGGCGAAGGGCGGCGGCGTTGGCTTTGGGCGGCCTGATTTTCCGTCCCGGGTGATTCATCAGTGGGAGCCTGCCGAACCGGTGCTGGGTTGGGTCTTGGCGAGCGGGGGGCGGGGGTCAGCGCGGCGTCAGGCTCGAGTATGGCGGCACTGCGTCGCGGTCGCTCGCAGCCTCGGTTACGGCGGGATAGATGTCGGGTTCCTGACGCGTAAGGCGGATTCCTCGACGGATGATCACGCGACGACGCCTGTGCAGACTTTGGCGGCGATCGCGCTCGAGCGTGATTTGGTTGTGCTGGCATGGGGTTCGCTTGCCGATGTTGGGCAGGCCCATGTCGCTGTCGATGTGATCTGGCGTCAGCTCGCTGCCCATGGGGGTTCGTTGGCGGTGCTCGGTTGGACCCCTGACGGACATCCGGCCGGTGTCGATGCACCACCAAAAACGCCTGTGCTGAACTGCCTTTGCTGCGCTCCGGCGCTCAGCGGTGATCCGCGCTACGCGCACGACTGGCGGTTCGACCGTCTGCTAGAGGCGGCGGCCTGATGGGTAAAGCTTCAACTCAGCGAGCCCCCCTCGCAGGTTCGGTGACAACGTTGCAGAGCCGACCACTCAGCCGGCCACATCGTGATGTTCCGCGCATGGTGTCGCGTGTTGAAGAAGCGGTGCTCGACAACGAATTACGCGGGGATGCAAAGCTTCTGGTGAGCTGCTGGGCTGCTCTGGAGACGGTGTCCGGTTACTCGACGGCGACCATTCTGGACGCTGTCACCTTAGCGAATGGGTTACGCGGCATGCCCGCATTGCGGTGGGTGGCTGGCGCGGTCGTTGCCGATGCGCGCAACCGCCCAGAACCTGCCCTACCTCGCTATCTGAGTGTCGACTGGCCTCGTCTACACCGGTGGGCCCTGGAGCTCCTGGAGGGCACTGAGGGGCCTGCGCGTGGTGTGCAGCAGCGGCTTGCGGGGCCGGGGGCCGTGTCGATCCCCGGAATTCCGTAGTTCGCGTGATGCGATGAACCCGCTGCGCGTGTACGCGCGCACGGAGTTTTCCTCAGCGGGGATGACAGAAGGGAGTAGACCTACCGAGATTTTGGCACCTGAGCAGCCATTTCGGTGGCGTGTTTAGGGGCTAGCAGACAACTAAATGAGCGGGGCAGAACACGGCAGTCCCCCTAAGAGGGGGAGTTGGACGCGAAATGCATGCCACCGGAGGTAGAGCTCCGGGCCGTTGAGACCGAAGTTGGCGCTTCGTTCTCGTGCCCCTCGTAACACGAAGGGACTTTCACCGTGCCAGGTGAGTTCCAGGGTAGTCCATGCCCTGATAGCAGTGCAAGCACGACAAGCACTTCGTTACGGCCGATTTGCCATGCCAAGTCGCCGTATCCGCACGATCAATCGCCGCGGCGCGACGCGTACGCCGAACCGGCCACCGAACGTGAATCCGCGTCGGCAACTAGGCCATTGGCGACGTCACAACACAGCGGCCACCAAGCGCGTGCCCCTCGGGTCCGCCAGGTCACGTCCGGCCCCGCCCGCGCGCTTAGGGAACGGGTGGACTTCGGCGATGCGGAGGTGGTTCGCGGGCGTGTCGAGGCGCGCGCCGCGCAGCTGCGTCTTCGCGGTGCGCGTCGGCGTGTGTTGACCGCCGTGCTCACGCTGCTGTGTGGCTGGAGCAAAATCCACGACGACCGCCTGGCCTTGACCCAATTGGCCGACCTCATCACCGCCGCCGGCGGCCGCCGCTATGACCTCAAGACCATCGGGCGCGCCCTGGCCTCCCTGGCCGCCGATGGGGTCCTCTGCTACCGGCCCGCGCAGGGCCGCGGCGTCCGCGCTTTCGTGGCGATCGCCGACCAATTCACCACCGACATCACCGTGCTCGGCAGGGACCGTGAGGGTCACGTCATCAGCTCTCGGCGAGCCCGCGACAGCGCTGCTGAGGGCGACTCCGTGACTGATTCCGTCACCTTTTGCGAGCCCCTTCCTTATACAGACCAACCTACTTACCCCCCTACCCCCCGGAAACGATTGGAGCCGAACACCTCTCGGCCGACTGAGGTCGAAGTTCTTCCCGACGAACTCCGCCAAGTGTTGGCCGGCCTCCCGCAGCCGCTGACACAGCTGCCCCGACACCTGCGCTGGATGCTCGGGGCCAAGGTCCGCAACCGGCTCGCCGCAGGATGGCGTCCCGAGCAGATCCTGGACATTCTGGCTCAGCCGATACCGGCCGATCTGCAGCGCCCCTGGCGGCTGGCCTTGTGGCGCCTGACGCACAACGTGCCCGGCGCCGGACCGCGGCTCCGCCCGCTGCAACAGGCCTGGGACCAGCAGGTTTCACGCGAAGCCCGCGATGCCCGCGACGCGACCACCGCGCACTGGTACGCCGAGGTCACCGCAGCGACCTCTGCCGCCCAGCGCGCCGATCTGCTGGCTGCCCACGAGATCAAGTTCGGCCGCGTCACCGACCCGATCGCCGCCCTGGCAGGGGCTGGCCGGCGCGTCCACCGGCTCTTTCCGGAGCTTTCCTTGACCGCGGCGTTGACTCGCTGGATCACCGACGTCACCTCAGCGAACCGCAGGCCTGAACCCGTGTCCCCGCAGTCTGAAACGACGGCCGCACACAGCACCGATCTGCTCACTGATCTGGCGATCCGCGGCGGCACCGAGTGCGCAGTATGCGGCTCGCACCGGGCCATCGCCCGCCTGCAGCTGCCGCTGCGGTCAATGGTGTGCGACCAGTGCTGGCTGACTGTGGGCGCCGAGCTCGAGGGCAGCGGCGCCGGCGCCGAGGACGGTCAGTGGGTGGCGGCATGACCGACCTCGAGATGCGCCCACAGGCGCCCCGCCGCCCGCGAGAGCAGGCCTACACAGGCTTCGACGATGGCCGCCAACCCCCGCAAGACCTCGACGCCGAGCGGTCGGTGCTGGGCGGGATGCTGCTGAGTAAGGACGCGATCGCCGACGTACTGGAACGGATGCGCCCCGGGGACTTTTACCGGCCCGCGCACCAAAACGTCTATGACGTGATCCTGGACCTGTACGGCAGGGGAGAACCCGCCGATGCGGTGATGGTTGCTGCCGAACTCGACCGGCGCGGCCAGTTGAACCGCGTCGGGGGCGCCCCCTACCTGCACACCCTGATCTCCACGGTGCCCACCGCGGCCAACGCTGGCTACTACGCCGATATCGTCGCCGAAAAAGCCGTGCTACGCCGCCTGATACAGGCCGGAACCCGCGTAGTGCAGTACGGCTACGCCGGCGCAGAAGGGGCCGACATCGCTGAAGTCGTCGACCGCGCCCAGGCCGAGATCTACGACGTCACCGAAGAGAGCAGCTCCCAGGACTACGCGCCACTGGGGGATCTGATCCAAGACACCATGGATGAGATCGACGCGATCCAGTCCGGCGGCGGGCTCAGCCACGGCGTGCCCACCGGGTTCACCGAACTCGACGAACTCACCACCGGCCTACACGGTGGCCAGATGGTCATCGTCGCCGGACGTCCTGGTCAGGGGAAATCGACTCTTGGACTGGATTTTTTGCGTGCATGCTCGATCAAGTACCAGATGGCCAGCATCATCTTCAGCCTCGAGATGAGCAAGTCCGAGATCGTGATGAGGCTGCTCTCGGCTGAAGCGCGTATCAAATTGGCCGACATGCGCTCTGGCCGCCTCAGTGACGACGACTGGACCAAGATGGCCCGCCGCATGAGCGAAATCAACGACGCCCCACTGTATATCGATGACTCACCGAACCTCACCATGATGGAGATCCGCGCAAAGGCCCGCCGACTCAAACAGAAGATCGGCCTCAAACTGGTCGTGGTGGATTATCTCCAGCTGATGAGTTCGGGGAAAAAAGTTGAATCGCGCCAGGCAGAAGTGGCCGAATTCTCCCGCAGTCTCAAGTTAATGGCCAAGGAGCTCGACGTTCCCGTGGTGGCCATCAGTCAACTCAACCGCGGGCCCGAACAGCGCACCGACAAGACTCCGCAACTGTCAGACCTACGTGAATCTGGACAACTCGAACAAGACGCTGACATGGTGATCCTCCTTCATCGCCCCGACTCCTACGACAGGGACAGCCCGCGAGCCGGTGAGGCAGACCTGATTGTCGCGAAACAGCGAAACGGACCGGCCCCAAGAACTTTGGCCGTGGCAAGTACCTTGCACATGTCCAGCTTCCGCGACCTCGCGCGACACTACTGACCGGGTTCGTTCGTCGCGGGCCCGCCGAGAGATGATGGCGATCCGCGGCGGTACCGAGCGGCGGCCGCCGGCGGCGGAGTTCAGTGCTTGTGGCTCGGCTTTGTAAAGTTCATCAGCAAGGACGGGGATGACCGAAAGGCGCACATGCCTCGCACGCTTGTAAAGCGGGGCAAGCGGTGCTATCTGTCACCGTGACGAAATATGGGCACGCTGGCTAGTTAGAGCCTTAGCGTACAAAGCGTGTAAAGCACTGCGAGTATAGATAGGGGCGCTATAGTCCTCGTCCTGGGCCCGGGTGGCCGTCAGTCAGTGAGCGGGGTATACCCCAGAGCGCTGATCCGTTCGGCCATAGGGACATTTGGCTCACCAGCGAAGACTTGATAGTCCGAACTCAACTGTATCGGCGCACCGATGCGATCGAGCACGAGATGGCCATTGGCATCGCATGCCCAGACGGTGGTGATCCGTGGACCGACACACACGACAAGTCCGTGTTCATAGACGCCGCCGCAGGTTCCATTGGCGGATGGCCCGCGTAGTCCTGGCATGAATCGCCACACCGAGCACGGACTCGCAAATCTGCAGTGAGTGGTGATCGTCGCCGAGACACGGGTGGCGTAGCCCGTCATTGTCGACCGATCCCCTCGAACTGCTGGTGAGCAATCCCAGCGACGGCAAGGCTGGTCCAGGCTGTTGCGCTCACAAGTAGGCCGTGGCGCGCCTGTAGAGGTCCTGGGCTGCGACGATCGCGGCATCAACCGAGGTGGCGTGGTGAAACTGGCTGCCGCCGGCGGCCTTCATAATTGCTGAAACATTCGGCGGGGCAGGGTAGTACGTGGTTCGGCTGCCGTTGTGTTCGGGTGTTCCCGTCAGCTCCCAGCAGTACCGAGGGGGGTCCGTTCCAGGAAAGTCCTCAGGAATATCGAGCGCAGACAGCGATAGCCACACGCCGTCGGCAATCTGGACCGGCTCATGATCGGGTGCGCGCAACACGCTCTCCTTATCCTCGGGGCTTAAGGGCCGCCTCGGTTGTGAATGTGGCGTCAGAGTAAGCAGGCAGTGCGATCCAATTCGTGGTCCGGGTTTCGTGTCGGTGCTGTTTCTGCGTGCCGACTCGATCGACGATGGCCGCATGGAAAGCGCTGAGGCGCCGCACTGCTGGTGGTGTGGGCACGAAACGGAGGGCGGTCGCCGCTACTGCGGGCAGGCCCATCGCCGGTCGCAGCGGCGCCACCGGCAGCGGCTTGCTGCGGTTGCGGTTCGCCCCTGCCCGTCGCCGGCGAAGGCGGCGTACGCCCACCGTGGCACGGCGCTGCGGTATGCCGCGGTGCACCGTCAGAGCCTATATCTGTGTGCGTGTGGGGTCTTTCACCTCACCAGCCGCAAACTCGATTACCTCGCTGAGGAGATTGAGCTTTTGGCGCGAATCCTTCGGTGCACCAACAGGTCCCAGCCCCGGGCCAGACTGCACGCCGCCATCGGCGGCTTGAGTGTGAGTGATTGAGTGAAAGGAAAGACGTATGTCGCTAGACGAGGTTCTAGCTGAGCACTTCGCAGCGGTGTCGACTACTGAGTTGATTGGCCGGATCAATCGCGCAGCTGAGTTCAAGTATGACGATGAGGCGTACGAGCTCAACCGGCGACTGGGGGCGCAAGGGTTGTCGTGGAAATGGTCGCGAGCGACAGGCAGGGAAGTCGTCGAAGTGTTCGACCCGCAGACCGGTTTGCCCGCCGCGTACCGGTGACCGCGGCCTATCGGGCATGCTCGAAGGGAGAGGGCCGAATGAGAGAGATCATCAGGCATGAGGACGGAAGCTCGTCGTGGGACTGCAGCCAGTGCGGGAAGACCGTTACCCGCTATCGCGGACAAAGCGACGTCTCATGCCAGTGCGGCGCGCAGTACAACGCATTCGGTCAGCGTTTGCGCGATGATTGGCGAGGCAACCCCTCCAACTACGACGACGAGCTCGGCGACCTGGAAGGCTATGAGCGCCAGCACGCCGGCGATGACTGATCAATGTCCGTGCGCTGGTTTTCATCTGAGCGATTCGTAGTTGTTGTCTCACACCAGAAGGTAAGAGCCACTGCTGTTCCGGTGCAGCCAAAGCGGGTATGAGGTAGTCAGTCGCGCGGTGCGAATCGAAGGGCTGTGTTCAACTAGGGGGCAGCACAGGGTGTTTCGTCGATGACGGGCGCAGCTTTAGCGACCGCGGCCGGCGGCGGATACGTCGACGGCCGTGTCGGAGGCCTTCTCGCTTTGGGCTTGCTCGAGTAATTCCTGAGCCGCCCCGGCCAGCAGTGATGCCTCGTAATCGCGGTTGCCGGAGGCATGTTGGAAATTCGAGAGTTCCCGTTTGAGGTCAAGGAGGGTTTCGTCATCGACGTGGGCCATGGTGATAACCCCCTGACGTCATGACCGCGCCGCGCCGGCGCCGACGTCCTGCAGGGCGTCGTGTGAATTGCTGGCCGATTAGCATTCGAGGTTAGCGAGGAGCTGGTGTTGTGTCCACACGGCCACGGTCACTCGTCGCCGGTCAACGAACTTAGATCGTCCGGCGTGGCGGCCTGGGCGATGATGTCGCGGTAGTTGCCGATGACTTGAGCGAAGCCGTCTGCGGATTCACGGAACCGAGCTGCCGTGCCGGCCTGGCGGTTACAGAGCTCGCGGTAGGTGTCGGCGATGGCGTCGGTATCGGCCACAGCTTGTTGGTACTGGCCCAACGCGGTCATCAGTATGGACTGGCTCGCAAGCAGCAGTCGGTTGGTTTCCTCAACCGCCGCCCGCTGCGCATCGGCCTTGGACACAGCGGCGCGCAAGACTTGGATCTCGGCGACTAGGTCGGCGGGGGAGGGGGTCGCGGCAGCGGGCCGGCCGGCGGCTGGTGGGGTGAACTGATCGGAGTAGACGAACCACCGGGGACTTCGGTTGACCGTCTGGCAGCCGCCCTCTAACTCTTCGTCGCGCACCATGCGCTGAATCGTGCGGGGGTCACGTCGCAGGAGCTTCGCTGCTTGTCGAGCCGAAACCGTGGGCCGACCGGGCTGCGGGAAGCGATGCACGGGCATTGCTCCCTCCTCGGTGCGGTGACGGTGCCGATCATTGTATCGGCCGTCTCAGGGCCGAGTGTCGCATATGTGCGATAGCTGTGACGTGCGGTGTTGATCTAAAATAGCGCATGCGCGTACACGCGACACGCCCACCAATCCCGGGGCTAAAACGGGCGTCGCCTTTATGATGGATCCAGTGCCGAATAATGCATCAAATGTGCAGGTCAACGCCCATAGCGCTGATGAGAGGATGCCATCGTGAGTCGTAGTGGATCACAGACGCGGCAGCGCACCGAGCAGGTCAAGCTAAACCTGCTTCCCGCCGAGCGCGAAGACCTCGAACGGCGCGCTAAAGAACTCGGATTCGTGGGCCCGGGGTCGGTTCAGAAGTTCATCATGATGCTCCTGGACGGCGATCTCGTCCGCGCCTGAGCCGCCCCGGAGCTCCGAAGGCCACACGGCCCAGCCGGCGACCTTTGCCAGGGTGCAGCCACACTTGGATGCGTCCGACTCCTCTAGCCCTCAGCGGTGAGAATTCCGTGCGACACAACACCTGACGCTTCCCAACGCCGCAGCGACCCGCCACGATGGGTCACCAGGGCAAGCAGGGGGAGGGGCTGGTGTGGGCGACATTGTGGGGTGGCTGCAGGCGTTCGTATCCGAGAAAGACTTAGACCTCGAGCACCGCTTCGAAATCGACGGGCCAGGCGGCATGCTCAACAGCATCCCCTTGAGTAATGTCATCACCGCGATCGGCCGAGCTTCATCCACGGAGCAGCAGAAGATCCGAAACCAACTGGCAATTCGAGACTTTCGCAACGAAGACGTCATGATCTACTTCGAGCACCTGGCCGGCGCGCTCGCTGTCTGAGTCACCTCGAACCATGTATCCAAGCGCTGACCAACCCCAACGAAGGGGCCTTCCGATTTCACCACACAGTGGCGACATCGAGCCGCCGTCCCTGACCACGCCGCTGCAGGTCCTCATGAGCGATGGCCGTCGTCGGTGGGTCGCCAGTGCCCACCTCGAGGAGAACGGGCCGTCGGTACACCTGGCGTTGACCCTTGCCCAATCCGTCTCCTTCGACAGGGGCGACCGCCGGCGCGCGGTCGCACTGGCCCGCGCGGTCATCGACCACACCGACCGCTACGTCACGGTCACCTTCACCCTCAGTCCCGCAGTTGAGCGCGCGGATGCCATTGACCTCCTGAGGACCCATCTCGGCCAAGCCGCCAGCGACCTCGACAGCCGCAACTGGGGCAACTATGCGCGGATCATCCGCGTCATCTCCGCCGCAGCCCAGTGACCGCCCCGCGAAAACCCCGTGAAAATCTGAACTCTCAACGCGCGCTGAGTCTCTTCTACTACTCAGCCCGGGGTTTCCGTCACCGGCCCGTCGATGCGCTCCAGGATCTCCGCGACCTCGTCGAGGCCCACGAGGTGATCTTCGGATGTTCCTTGCCAGACGAAGGCCTCGTGCTTCGCGTGCCAGCAGGCGTTGCGGTGTGTGCGGGGCTGGCGAAGCAGGATGGAATACCACTGCCCGTCGCGTAGCTGATTAGCGTCCATCGCTATCTCCCGGTGAGTTGTTCTAATGAACTTGCGGTGCTTGGCTATTAAGCGTCGGACGTGGTGAACATGAGTTGCATGCTCGAGGCGACAGGAACGAACCCGAGCCGTCGATACAGAGTGTTGGCGGCAGTGTTGGTGACATCGGTCTGCAGCACCACGTCGGTGGCGCCTACGCGATGAGCTCGCGCGACCACGTCTGCGGTCACAGCGGCGCCGTACCCGCAGCCGCGGACCGCGGGCGCGGTGAACACAGGTCCGATCCGGGCGACACCGGCCACCGCGGGATGCAGTCGAGCGACGCTGACCGGCGTGGCATCGGCGTGCCAGATCACGAATTGACTTCCCGCGGCCAAGACTTGGGTAAGAAAAGCCGATGTCGAGTTCTGATCGACTGGGCGCCCGAACGCCTCGGCGTGGAACTGGGAAAGCCAATCCACCAGGAGTGCCCTGTCCTCGGGCCCGGCGGCCCGCGCGTGGCCCGTCACCGATCGCGGCGTCTGTAGCGCCTCGAGGCGGTACACCGTCTCATGGAAACACACGCCGGGGCGGGCTTGGGTCAGCGCTATCCATCTGCGTGCGAATACCTCAGCGCTAGAACTGATCCCGAGCAGCCCAGGAACATAAACACAGTTGGCGGCAAGGAACTCCGCGGCCGCCGCGGCGGAGGCATCGCCTAGCAGGCCGCTCGTCAGCAACGGGTAACCCAGAGGTCGAATAGCTGCTCCGACGGTCGCGCCGTGGTCACCGGCGACCGTGAGCATCAGCGCCGGGCGGGGCGACGCGGCCAGCTCGGCCAGGACGCCGAGCTCGGCGCTGAACAGCAGCGGATCAGCGGCGTACAGGCCGCGGGCGGCGCGCACGAAGCTATCCAACGAGGCGTGACAGCGCACATGTTGAGCCACGGGCCACACGCTAACGGCCAGCTGTACCGCTGTCGGTGGTCAACACATTTCGAGAGCAACTATTTCATCGCTCCCGGAAAAAGCGGTGCAACACAGCCCCGGATCCCCGGCGGTAGCGGTTCTGCGCGGCAGAATCCGACACCGCAGCCCTGCGCGGCCCGATAGGTCATGGGGAGGCGAGTGAGCGCCACAGCAACAGCCCATGGAGAGCCCCGACATGAAAACAGTTACGAAGCAAGCAAATCAACTCGTCGTCAACGATGTCATCGTCGCTCCGGATGGCGGCCGCCACATCGTCAACAACATCGTCGTGCACGGCCTGGCCAGTGCGTGGCTGACGTTCACGACCGATAGCGGCCTCAAGATCGACAAATCCCAGGATGACGCCAAGCTCGACACATACGAAGTCGAAGCCCCCTAGCCGTCGAACCGCTTCACGCTGCCGGTGCGCGGCAAATCGCCTCGCCGGTACCGAAAACAGGGGCGACACGACTGCAGGTCACCAGCCGCGATGAATGCTGCCACCAGAATGACGAAAGAGATCCGCTGGTCACTTTCAGGCTGCGGCGCCGCGCCGTAGCGGCAGAGCGGTAGGGGGAGGCCGATGACGAGCAGTGCGTACGCGTGGCGCATAGAACAAGACCATCTCGACGGCGGATCGGTCGGAGTCGTCGGGCCGCCCGCATGCTGATGCCACCAGCCCCATCAAGGAATATCGAATGAACGATCGCGACCGTTACCAGACCCACGCCTACACCGAGTCCCGCGACCGCGGCCGCCGCGAGCACGCCCGCCAGGACCTCCAGGACGGCCACGATGAACCCCCCGCGGCGCGTAAACCTAACGTGGGCGACAGGGTTCGTGTCACCGGCGTCATGCCGGAGGACCCCAGCCCGGTTCCTGTGGGCACCGAGGGCACCGTCACCTGGATAGGTCAGTGGGTCAACGAACTGACGCGCCAGATTGGCGTCGACTGGGACAACGGTAGCAAGCTAATCCTGCTCGCCAGCGACCCCTACGACGTCCTCGGCGCCGGGCGCCACCTCTGAGCACCTCCACCGCCACATGCGGGCAGAACTCACATTCACTCACCAGACGGCAACGGAAAGGTTTCATGGACAACTACGAGCAGGCATTGATAGTGGTCGATTACGACGGTGGCGACGGCAGCAACGGTCAATATGTCGTTCGCGTACGCCAAGACGACGCCAGCCACTATGAAACGTTGCGAGGCGACGACCTCTCGCAGTTGGTTGACACCGCGGCCAAGCGTCTGCAGGGGTAATGACGATGAAGATCCGCGTCGAGAACACCTATTCAGACGGCCATGAATCCGTTGAGCTGCATGACATTCCGGACTATACGGGCGATCCGGACGACACCGAGCTCTTCGAGGAGCATCTGCGTCCCTACACCGGCGACGGCCATGGGATCGGCCGCAAGGTGTATGCGTTGTACACGGTGACTGTCCTCGAAGCGTCCAACCCTGCCCTGGTCGGACGCACGGAAGAGTACGGCGGCTGACTCGCGTTATCTGCCGCCCTCGACTGTCGGGGCCACGTGGCGGAGTTTCTGGCGGTGCCGGCCGTCAGCGTTTACGGTAGCGGCGCATCGCGTCGGCGTAGTGGTTCATCAGCAACGGGGTGACCTCATCAACCATGGGGACGTTGGTCTCGACGGACAGCATTTTCATCGCGAAGTGAAGGCTCTCGGGGATGTCGAGGGTGAGTCGCTTCGTGGCTTCACGGGCGTTGGGCTCGGTGGGGACCGTGGCGGCGGCTGCTTTTGAGCGGGGTGCTCTGGTTTTAGTGGCTGGGTTGTCGGCCATCAGCGTTCACTTCCTTCTGTATTCCCCAGGAGCTGCGGTGGTGTGGTCGCCTGGCGGTTTTCGTGCGCGAGCCAGTTCCGGCGCTGCTTGTCGTGTCTGGGCCGAGTGTAGCGGCCAAATCATGTCATACGGGTGTGTGACTATCATGGTGTGTTGAAATACAGAAAGTCGGACCGCTGTGTGATGATCGGGTTGTCACGGGACGCGCCTCGCACCGGCTCGACGCCGCCCTCACCCTCGGGCTTCAACTCGTCGGCGCCGAGCACACCCCCGGCCCCGCCCTCGTCGCGCAGCTACGCGACCAGTACGGACCACCGCGCGACAATTGCATGCACGGAAGCATGCTTGTATAGTTGCATGCAAGCATGCACGCCAATGTTGAGGGAGAACGCAATGGGGCTGTCGATCCACACAGGCAACGCGGACTTCGCCATGAGCTACAAGGCATTCGGCGAGCTACGTCGCGACCTGGCACGGCTGATCGGCCTAAAGGCGGCGCTGGACGGGACGGTGGCGTGGCCGAAGGTCGACACGTCGTCGCTGGAACAGCGGCCAATGTTGGCGCTGGTGTTTCTGCTCGACCACCGCGACAGCGAGGGCTATCTACCCTCGCATCAGTGCGACCGGCTCACGCCGGCACTCACGCAGGTGATCGCCCACTGGGCAGACGACTCCGACAAGCGCGGCTGGCTTGAGCCGCTGTCGAGCCTGCGAGACTGCTGCCGGTTCGCGGCCGACAACCGCATAGCCCTGGAGTTCACGTAAGGCCAGGGGGGTTCGGACGTCAGCGCACGCCTTCGGTGATGATCTGCCTTATCGGGCCGACCGCATCGCCATCGAGGGCGGCCAGCGCCGCGTAGGTCATGTCCGCCAGGTTTTCCCGTGTCGCCGGCCGCTGAGCCAGCCACAGCACCTCCCAGCCGCGCAGGCAGCGCTCCGCGTCGGTCAGGCCGTCGTTCCAGCCGTCCACCAGTGGATTGGGGATCGTGAGCGGCGCTGTCATGATCTGCATTCGCAGATAGGTCATCTGCTGCTCGACCGCTGACCGCACCGCAGCGCTACCGTCACGCCCGATTTGGCCGACTGCGTTGCCGCGCAGCGCGGGATCACCCGGAATCGGCCCCTCTGCGGCGATGATGTCGATCGGGCTGTACGTCTGGTCATGCACCGCCGCAACGTGGGCAGCTACAGCTCTCATCCGGCCCAATACCTCGCCGTCAGGGACGGCCTGCACCCACGCCCATGCATGTGGCGCGGCCACCGCAAGCCGATGCCTACCCGCGGGATTCCGCAGTGGATTCGATTCGTCCATGATCGTCGGGTGGTCATCGGCCGCGATCACCGTGTCTCGCCCGAAGAGGGCGGCCAGGCCAGTCCACTGGCGTGCCACCACAATCCGTGGCGTCTCCCCGATCGCTTTCGCGTAGTGGGCCAGCACGTGCGCCGGTGGTCGCAGGCCGCGCCACAGCTTGCGCACCTCCCACGGCACCGCGTCGCCATCATGCACCGCCAACGTGACGCCATCCGGCATATACACACCGTCCGGCGTCCACGACAGTCCCTCGCGAGATGCCAGCACAAACCGGGCAGTGCTCTCACCGGGCATCTTGAACACTGCGCACGCCCACTCACTCAACACGCCCAACGTCGGGTCATGCAGCGCCGCCACCAAAGCGAGGGCCGCCTGAAATTCCGGCGACGACCGCAGGCCCTCCCCATGAGCGACGTGAGTCGCGGACTTCATCGCCGCCGAAAGCTTCCCCAAACCGAGCACAGGCGGCGGCGGGGGTGGGGCGACCGGCGGCGCGGGGGCAGCGGGCGCGCCCGGCGGCGGGGGCGCGGCTGTCGGGGGCGGTACACCCGCAGCCGGCGGCGGGGCCAGCGGTACAGCGTTCGCCGGTGGAGCCCCAGCCGCGGTCGGCGAGCTGGCCGGCGGCGGGGATGCCGACACCGGCGTCTGAACCTGCGCAGCCTGGCCCGGCGACGACACAGCCGAGCTGGCCGGCGGCGACGCCGGCGGTGGGCCAGCGGGCATCGTCGAGCCCGGCGGCGGCTTAAACGGCTGCGCCGCCGCGGCAGCAGAAGCGCCCGTAGCCAACGGCGACTGCGACGAAAACCCTTGCGCCGCACCAGAAAGAAACTGCTGCGCCGGGGTCTGCGGTACCGCCGACGATGGCGCGGATGGCGCACCACCACCTGATAAGGCCCCACCAGCAGGGCTACTGCCCAGTCCACCCAACGGATTGCTCACCGGCGACGACACTCGTGGCATGCTCGCACCACCCAAGCCGCCGGCCGGCGTACCCGCGCCCGTCGACGGAGAACTCACCGACGGCGGCACAGCCACCGGCGGTTGTGCAGGGCTAGCGGGCTCACTAAGTGAGCCAGGGAGACGGCTATCGGAGTGTGTGACCGGCCGAGTCTCCGCCCCATGGCTTTCCGACTCACTCGTCCGACCTGGCTCAGACTCCTTCGGATTGGTCGTCGTCTCCCCCGGCAAGCGCTTATCGACCCTCTCATCCGCCGGCAAGCGCTTCTCAGTTCGCGTCGAGTTGTCGAGCGGAGTCGCACCACCGCCGCTCTCGCCCCCGGTAGAGGCTGGCTTGACGTTGATCGCCCCACCGTTCCCGGTTCCCGTTCCGGCTGGTGGGCCGGTGTGGATGACGGGGGTGAGTCCGAGCGCGGCCGGTAGCACGGGCACGGGGACGCCTTCATAGATTCCGGCGATGGCGGTCCGTGCCGTGTCTTTGATCGCTTCGATTTGGCGTCGTAGTGCGTCAATTTCGATTCGCGCCTGCGCGCCATGAATACCGCCGGCGACGGCGACCGGGGCGAGCAGCTTAATGCGGAGCTCCGCGGCGGAGATCAGGGCCTCGGCACCCTTCACCGCATCAATGGTGTCGAGCTTGGCCAGCAGGATTCCTTGGGCGGTTTCGCCGAGTGCGATAGCACCTGGGGAGAGCCACTTGGCCAGTTCGCCGGCCATGTTACCGACGCGATGCCCGGCCTTAATCTGCGCCTCGAATCCCTCGGGCAAGGCTGCGGCGTAGTTGTTGGTGTCGGCGTGGGTCTTCTGCTCAGCGGTGCTCGCCGCCGTCGCCTGTCTTTCGATGCGCGCCGCGACCGCAGCGAGCGCGTTGTGGTCCATCTCGTACCAGTTGGTGCCGATCAGCTCGTGCGGATCGGGTGGGCGCTCAAGCAATCCAGCGTCGGTGGCACTCATCGCGGCCCCATCGCATAACACATGCTGTTGACAGCGTTGCTGAAATCTGTGGCGGCCACCCACAACCGCTCATCATCAGGGGGCGTGTAGTTCGGTAACCGATCGGCGAAGGCATCTTGGTAGGCCGCTTCCAGCTGCAGCATCGCCCGTAGTACGGGGTCTGCCGCTTTGTCCGCGAGTCGTCGCATATCTGCGGCTTCAGCCTTCATCACAGGGATCACCCCCATGTTGAGCGCACGCTGCTCATCCGACCACTTGGAAGCGGGAATGTTCGAATCGACACCTCTCCAAGCGGCCCGCTTCTCGTGGTAGCTAGTCGTGATGGGTGCCCATTCGGCGCATACCGGGTCGGGTGTGGTGGGGATGGCGGGGTTGAGCGGTTCGGTGACGGTGATGGTTTGGGGTGCCGCGGCCGGCGGCGGCGATGCCTGACGGTTGGTGGTTGCGCCGATCGCGCCGCCGATGAGTCCGGCGATCAGTAGTGCGGCAATCGCGCTGGCGGCCAGTGCTATCCACTTACTGCGGGAGGATCGGCGGGGCCGTGTGGGGTGTTTGTCGGCTGCGGCGAGGACGTCGGCGTATGGACGTTGGTTGAGGTCGGCCACGGCGGTATGGATCGCCGCGGCGGGTGCGGCGACGTCGGTGAGGTTCCGCACGACGCGGGCCAGCGCGGTCTGGTGCGGGTTGAACCGCGGACCATCGGGAGTGGGTGTCGCGGGCACGAACTGGCTGATCTGAGCGGGAGTGAGGCCGGTCGCCGCAGCCAGCTCGGGCACGCTCATCCATCGGGGCTCGGGTGGGGCGTGGGCGGTCATATCGCCACTGTTCCGCCGCTGTTGGCGACGCGTTCAGCGCCTTGCCGGTCGGCCGTCTCGACGCGCTCGGGGGCTGCGACCATTCCCTCACGGAGCTGGTCGACGCTGCTGTTGAACGTCGCGGTTTCGGTGCGAGCTGCGGCCAGGAACGCGGTGGTGGCGGCGGCGATAGCCGCGCTGCGCGTGTCACCGCCTGTCGGACTGGCCGGGAAGTCGGCGGGTAGGTGCATGCCGGCAGACTGCGCAGCAGCCGCGCCAACGGTGGTCTCACCCCGAATCGCCATGTGTGCCGCCCCCCTTCGTTCCATCGTTTCCAGTGCTGTGACCTCAGCGTATGTGCTGGCATGCCGGATTTCGACACCCGCGCTCACCAACGCGGCAATTTGTTTGGAATTTACGCAGTCTGTTCTTTTCGGGTAATCGCGGCGTGCAATTGTCCGCATAGAAATATGCGCGCTTCTAATTGCATGTTTGGTGTGCGGTTGTCCAATAGTCCGGTAATTTCTCCATTTCGTTGCGCTGTTCAATTATCGACTGCGGGTCGGTGAGGCTGGCCAGGACTGCTTGTTTCAGTCCGGCGTTGTTTTGCTGGTCGCCGGTTGTGTCCCATTGTGCGACGCGGTTGCGGTACCAGCCGATCCAATCGTTGGTTTCACCGCCGGCGGCCAGCCCGGCGCGGTACAGCGCGCCGAGGTTGTCGCGGTGAAACGTCGACATGAATGGGTCGAGAGGTGATGGTTTCCGCGCCGCTGCCCCCAGGATCGGGGTCCGCAGCAGTTGCGGGCTGATCCCGTCGCGGAGTTCGGCCCAGTTCCGATTTTGGGCGTCCTCGTAGGCGTCGAATCGTTGAAGCGATGCGCGGTACCAGGCGTCGAGTGCGCGGCGCCAATCGCCGCGGGCGGCGTGGGGTTCCCAGTCGGCGACGGAGCTGGTGGCGACTTCGTACAGTGCCAGGTCTTCGGCGTCGCAGTGCCCGGTCGATGCCGCCGCGGCGGGTGGGCGTCGCCCGCCTTCGTCGCTGTAGAGCACAGCTTCGACTGTGAGGGTGTCGCGCCAGTTCGGTGCAAGTGTGCCGACGCGGGCAGCGGTCAGCACATGCGACCAGAGCCGGTAACGGGTGACCTCGACTTGAGTGGAGCCGCCGGAGTCGAGCAGGCGTTGCGCACGCGCCTCCATCTCCCTCATCTTGCGTCGCATCGCGTCCTCGCTCATGGCGTCGAACCTTCCCTGTCGTCTGCTGTGCGCCAGTAGTCGGGTATTGGGTGCGCTGGTATCAGCGGCAGTGGCAGCGGATGCACGCTGATTCGGTCCCCATCCCGGAATGCGCCGTGGTAGGGATCGGGCGCGGGCGGTGGTGGTGCCCATGTCGGGGAGTCGAAGTCGAGTAGTGCCAGGCGATAGTTCGCGGCGGCGGAGTGATCGAGCCAGGTATACGTGTGCTCGGCCAGCCACTCCTTCCACGATTCGTCAGGGTGGCCGGTTCCCGCTGCGACGCCGGCCCGGTAGGACACTTCCAGCAGGTCGACGTCTATCTGGTGGCCGGCAGCGGCGACCATAGGTCTGACCCGCTGGCGGCGGTAGGTGAGAACGTCACCGGCTGCGCGGTACCAGGCGCGCAGCGCCGCGTCCCAGTCGCCACCTGTTGCGTAGGGTTCCCAGTCCGCTGGCGGGATCGCGGCCACGTCGAGTTGAGCACAGATCGCCATCAGGTCGACGCCAGCCGCCTGGCCGGCGTCGGCCTGTGCGCTGAGCACATCGAAGGGTAGTTCCATCAGGCACCCGTGGGTAAGGGGTTCCAACAGGGCTTCGGCTTGGTGCACGGTCAGCGGTCCCGGCGGCGCGGGCTGTACGTGCTCGCACGGTGTCAGTGGATCGAAGATGTAGCTGGCCTGGAGCCTGAACAGCGGGTTTCTTTTGCAGCCGGCGCGCAACATCGCGGTGCGCACTGTTGCGGCGTCGCGCCAGGTAGTTGATAACCGGCCCTCGCGTGCGGCGGTGAGCTGCCGATCGAGAGCCTGTAGGTAGGCGTCGAAGTGGGCTCGGTGAAAGTCGTAGCGGTAGTCGTAGGCGGCGGGTGTCCACCACCACTTACCGGGCTTACCGTCGAATCTCATAGCTCCCCCTCGCGGGTTGGCAATATGAGACGGTAGCTACTACCACCGCAGGTCAGGGCTGGAAACCGGGGGCGTGCAACCCCGCTACGCATACGAGAATGAGCGAAACTCGCTATTACCTGCTTACCAGCTATTTCTGCCGGGGAAAACCGCTCGTCCGCGCTTCCGCTTCGCACGCTTGAGCCGAGCGTAACCCCCGTGTCAAGAGGACAGCAAAGCATTGATGATTCGACCTCCCTCACTCAGCATGTAAGCGTGCGTGCTCACATGCACGCTTACGAGCGTAGTTGCGTGCTCGTGCGCGTGCAACTACGCTCGTGTGCATGACAGCACGCCGGACGCTCGCGGTCGCCATGCAGAAGGGCGGCGTGGGGAAGACGACAACCACCATAAATTTGGCCTATGAGTTCGCCTGTGCGGCGTTGTCGGTGCTCGTCGTCGACCTCGACCAGCAGGCGCACGCTACGAGCGGACTGGGGATCACGGTCAGCGGCGACGACGCCAGCATGTACGAGGTGCTGCACGTCGAGCGCTCCGAGCGTGTGCCGCTGCGGGACGTCATCAAGAAAACGGCGTTCGGCTTCGACATCGCCCCCGCCACGCTCGCGCTGCGCTCTCTGGACGCCGGCCTCGGCCCTGGCGGGCAGGCCCGGCTTGCCCGCCAGCTCGAACAGACAGATGGCTACGACGTCGTGCTGATCGACTGCCCGCCGGCGCTGGGCGAGTTGACGATCGCCGCCCTGGCCGCCGCTGACGACGTGATCGCCGCCGTCACTCCCGGCGACTTCGAGCTCGACGCCATGCGCAAGCTCGGCAACGCAGTGCTCGACATCCAAGAGTCACTGAACCCACGGTTGGATATCCGCCACGTACTCGTCACCCGCTACGACGGCCGCAACATGCTCGACAAGAACGTCCGCGAGCGGATTCGCGCCGATTGGCCCGCCGAGTACCTCGGCGAAATCCGGCTACGGGTGCGCGTGGGCGAAGCGATCGCCAGACAAATCCCGGTAGCCCTGCACGACCCAGCCGGCGACGCCACCACCGACTACCGCCGCGTCGCAGCCACCATCGCAGAAAGGATCAACGCCAGTGTCTAGCAGCAGCAAGGCCCCCGGCCTCGGCGACCGTCAAGGCGTCAGCACCCGCCCCACCCGCGAAGAACGCCGCCGCGAAGCCGAGCGCGTCCAACCCGACCCTACCGACGACACAGCCGCCGCAGCGCAGGAAGCCGACTCAACCCGCCTTGCCAAGCTCGCCCGCCGTAAGGAGCCGAAAAAGATCGCGCTCAACACCTACATCACGCCTGACGCACACAAGCGCCTCGAATGGTTGAAAGACCAGAACTGCGCGGTAACCAATATCGTCGAAGAAGCACTTGACGAATATTTCGATCAGGTTGGTGTGCCCGCCGCCGACGCACTCTAGCTGGCATGTGCACATGCGCGTCGGCATGCACGCACCCGAGCGCGCACACACGCACGTTTAGCAAGTGCGGTGTGCAACTATTTGCCCGCAAACTCTGACCCGCGGTCGCGCAACCATTACCGGCCCCTTATTACCAGGGCGCGCGTCCTATTACGGTTTCCCGGCGCAGATACATCGGTGCATACATCGCTCGCGGCGCGGGGCTTCATTCTCGAACTTATCTGAGTCTGCGGCGACGTAAGCGTCCAAATACCCTCCCAGCTATAAAAACGCCTTAGCGACCACCGGCCGGTGCGACACATGCCCGGATTTGGGTCCTCTTGAGAACGTCTCCGAAACCCGCTTACGTCAATGCCATGCGAAATTCCGAGCGCTGCCCAGCGTGTCGTTATCAGTTAACGCCGCGGGCCGGTGGCAGAGTCACAGCTATGGCCCATCGCAGCACGTGGAAGGGCGAGCGCGCCCAGATCATGACGCGGCCCAACAAGGCCGTCTACGACATCGTCCGGTGCGAAGCCGCTGCCCGCGGAATTCCGATGGGCCAGTACGTCGCCGACGTTCTCGCAATGCACGTGGGTCTGCCTGAGCTGGTTCGCGAGCTTGGGCGCGACCAGGACCAGGGGGAGGGGCTGCCGCTGGCGATGTGACTTTCCCGCAGCTCAACGCGGAAAAAAGACATCTGAATAGATGTGCGAATGACCCGCTAGACGACGAAACCCCCACCTAGAGGCAGGGGCCGTCTGGTTCGAGCCGAAGCGTCAACTTCGACTCACGGTGCTTTCGCACCTTTCCCCGAAGGGACGTGTCTTGCCGGACTCGTCTCACGGTAGCGCATACCCGTACCAGTTACGAGGGGACGCGCGAAACCGTGATCTAAACCGTAATCAATTCCCTGGTGGCGCGCGGCGCGCTATGCGCGTAGCGCCGTCGTCAGGATCGCGCGCTAGGCGCATAGCGGCGTCGTCGCCGGCTCGGTTCGGGCGTGCTGAGGTCATTACCGCGGTGGGTTCACCGTGCAGCGGTGCGGTGTCGGATCGGCTGCGAAAGGTGCGCGCTGCGGAGGCGCGCCGGGCGTGGATCGAACGGCAGGGTGAGGCCGACCCGGCGACGCCGGTGTGGTTGTCGCGTGACGGTTGGCTGGATGATGTGCGGGCGTGGGCGGCGTCGCCGGATTTCGCGGCGGTGTGCGCGTCGGTGCGGGTGTCGATCACGTCGGCCACGGTGGTGGCGGTCGCGGTGTTGTGGGCGGGTTTCGCCGATCACGGGACGGGCCGCAATGCGGCGGTCACCAGGGCGCGGATCGCGCGCACAGTGGGTTGTGCGGCTAAGACGGTTAGCCGGGCGTGGCAGGTGCTCGGAGCGGCCGGGTGGGCGGTGGAGGCCGCGCGGGGGCACGGTTCCAGCTCGGGCCACACAGCCGGCAATCGGCCGTCCATTTGGCATCTGGTGAGCCGCCGGCCCGTCCCGGTGGCGGCGGCTGATTCTGTGGGGAATGTCCACCTACCGCCGAAGGCGGGTAGTTGTCTTTTACCTCTCGTAGAGAGTTACTCACCAAGCGTGCGCGGGCGCGCACGCGAGCATGTTTCACCCTCCGATCAACCCCGCCAGCGGCGGCGCTGGCGCGCCACGCCGCGTCCGCTGGCGGTGCAACGGCTGGCGGATGAGTTGGTGGGCAACGCGTACGGTCGCCGAGGACTCTGCCACGGTCTCAGCCGCGGCCATATTGGCGCTGTATGCGACGCGCTAACCTCCGCTGGCATCGACCCGGCAGTCTGGACCGCGCGGGACGTGCGTGCAGCGCTGGACGCAGATATGCGGGCTACTGGCTGGTCCTGGCCGGATCAGATCGAGCGGCCTGGTGCGTTCCTGGCGGCGCGGCTGCGCCGCCTGCCTGCACGTCCCGCCGCCACCAGCCCGGTTGACGGCGGCAGAGCCGCCGGCCTGGAGCAGGACCGCAGGGCGCCAGTGAAGCCGTCAACGTCGACGGTGGAGTTCACTGCACCGCAGCGGGCACGGATCGCCGCGGCGAAGGCGTACGTGCACCAGGCGATTGTCGATGCCCGTCAGCGCCGCGCCGACCGACAGACGGCGACACCGCGCCGGCGCGTGTCGCCAACGCCCGCCGCGGCAGCGACAACGGCAACTACGGCTGCGTGCTCATGCTGTGGCGCACCAGACGCGCCGCACCGCCGCTATATGCCCGCCCACCGCGCGCACGTGTGTGACGACTGCTGGGGCACACCATGAACAGTGCATGCCTACGTGCACGTAAACATGCAAGTAGGGTTGCATGCTAAGATACATGCAACCCTGTGGTGAGAGGGAGCCTTGTGCGATGGAGCATGTGATTTCGACTGGTGGGCGGACGTATCGGGTGCCTGCCGGCGACGACGACGTGGACGCGTTTCTGGCGTGGCTGGTGGAGTCACGCGGGGAACCGGCGACGGTGGCGGCGTTGTCGCGTCAGCAGGTGTTAGCCCGGATCGCGCGGTCGGCGATCCCAGCGGGATTCCCCGAGCCCGATGTGGTGATTGGTGACGCCGGCCGCGACAGTGGCGGCTATACCCGCGGGTGGCTGGCGGCCTCGGTGGCGGCGTGGGTGTGCGTGCAGGCCACGGTCGCCGATACCGGCGTTGAGGGTGTCGATGATGTGAGCGGCCAGCGCGGCGACGACGCCGGTCCCGCTCAGCAGGCCAGTGAGGGCGAGCCGGAATGGCGGCCGGGGGCGCGGCGGTGGTCGGGCGTGTCGGCGAGCGCTGATACTCGAGTGGCGATCCTGACGAGCCGGGGCGCGCTGACCCCTTCCGGTGTGGTGTTGACTCGCGGGCCACTGCCCACGGGCGCGGACCTGGCGCGGTTTGTGTGGCACCGCTGGCCGACCAAGCCGGCGCAGACGCCGCAGGTGTGGATCACCGCGCCGGCGCTGGTGGCGGCAGGTATGACCCCGCCGAAGAGACCACCAACAGCCTCCGATGACCTATCGGCGGCAGTGGGCAAGGTGTTCGGCTGTCAGGTGACCGCGGCGAAGGCCGGTTGGTTCACCGCGGTGTTCAACCGTGCTGACGCGGAGCCGGGCACTGAATCCACCGCCGATGGACGCCGGGTGCATCTGATCTTGTTGCCGTTTTTGTGGCTCGATCCGGCCGGGCAGCGCCCGAAAGACCTCGGTGTGGCTGGCACTCGCGGGACGGAGACGGAGCTGCCCGCCGATGAGGACGCCGCGGCGGCGGTGCTGGGTGAGCGGATCGCCTGGGTGGCCGAGTTCGGCGAGGGTGTGTTGCCGGCGGCGCGGCCGGCGTCGGTAGGGGCGGCGTTGTTGGACGCGGTGCGCCGGCGGGGCCGCTCGGCGCACCGGATCGAGGCGTGCCCGCTGCCGGACACGGTGTATGCCGAGACGCCGCGGCTGGACCCTGATATCGAGAACTGGAAGAAGATGCCCCACGACGCGAAGGGCGATCGCGTCGATGTCGAGGTCGATCAGCGGGCGGCGTATCTGGCCAGCGCTGGCCAGGTCGAACTCGGCTACGGCGGTGTGCCGATCGAGCTAAGCAAGGCCGATCCGGCGGTGTTCGCCGAGAAGAACCCGCCGTACGGGTTGTGGCGGGTGACCACACCGCCAGCGGCCTCGTTAGACGGGCTGAGCCGGCGTCTGCCGCTGCCGCACGGCTACATGCAGTGGGATGGCCCGGCGACGTTCTGGACCACTACACGGGCCGTTCAGCACCTCGTCGCGCCGGTTGAGGACGGCGGGGCCGGGTTGTCGGCCGGCGAGCTGCGTATTGACGGTGCGTGGGTGTGGCCGCAGCACGGGCGGCTATTGCGCACGTGGGCCGACATTCTGCGGGCCAAGCTGGCTGAGGCGACCGCCGCCGGCCGACAGGATCAAATCGACACCATCAAGAACATCTACAAGGCGTTTCTCGGGCGCATGGCCGGCGGGCAGCACCCACCAGGTCAGCGGCACTACCAGCAGCCGGTGTGGGCGGCCACCATCCACGCCGATACCCGTTGGCGCGCACTGCGTTACGCCACCCACATTGCCACCACGCTGGACTTGTACCCGATCGCGGCGCGCGACATCGACACGTTCGTGTACCGCATCCCGGCCGATCTGGACCCTGCGGTGCTGACCGAGAATTCCGACGCCAACGGCAAGTACCGCGTCAAGCGGATCGTCGGCGAGGACTGAGCCGTGGAGCACTGGGGACTGCCGTCCGAATCAGGCCAGACACCGCGGCCGGCACGACAGCCAGCAGCACCCGGCCAGGTCACCCCGTCAACCGCCGGCGGCGGCTTCGGGTCGGCGTTTCGGTCGCTGGTGGGCCGTAAGCTGCGCGAGCTGGGGGGGCGCTGGCGCACCCGCTCGGAGCGGGCCAGACGCGCCGAGGCCGCCCGCCGCGGTGCTGCCGAAATGGCGCGCCGCATTGAGCGAGAAACCGGGCACAGGCCCGCAGAGGCGACCATCCGGCGCAACGCACGCCTGGACCGCACACCGCGCGGAGCCGATCAAACCCGTCTGGACCGCCAGGCCCGCATCGACCAGGCCGGCGGCGTGAACGCATTCGCGCGACAGGCCGGTGTCAACCCGCGGGCCGTGCCACGCTGGCGTGATCAAGGCCGGCCACTCTCGCCGCGCTCGGTGCGGATCGTGGCCGACGTCGTAGGCACCCTGTGGGCCAACGGGGAGCCCTACCCGCGAGTGCTGACCGCGGACGTGACCCTGGACCCACCCGAAGCCGACGAGGCGCTGGCGGCTTATGCGGTGGGTGACTGGGACGCGTTGGGTGATGTGTTGGGGCCGGCGATTGCTGAGCAGGTGGATTGGGCTGGTGAGGCTGAGCGGTGGTTTGAGGTGGAGGCGATCACCGACGTGACGATCCACTGACCCCACCCGGCGCGGGCTTTGCGTGCAGTGGTGCGTGCATGCACACACGC
>JAQTVU010000163.1 GCA_028706695.1 Mycobacterium sp. | reverse complement strand
GCTCGGCGGTGTGGCTTGGGCGCAGGGCCAGCAGCACGACGTCGTCACGGTAGCCGGCCGGCGGGGTCATCCGGTGCAGCAGCTCGTTGCAAAACGACTCGACCGGGAGGTCGGCGCAGTCGGCGGCCACCGACTTCAGCCGGGCCAACCCGTCGTCGAGCGGCTCGCCGGGCCGCTCGACGAGTCCGTCGGTGTAGAGCAAGATCAGGCTCCCCGCCGGCAGGTCTGCCGTCGCGGTGTCATCCGGCGGGCCGTCGTCCACGCCGTCCTCGCGGACGGCCACCGGGGGACGCCGGCCGGATTCCAGGAACACCGGCGGTCGGTCGGGCCGCACCCGCAACGGGGATGGGTGTCCGGCGCAGCTATAGCTGATGGTGGCGTCGTCGGCGTCGGGTGCCGCCTTGTCGACGAGCGCATAGGCCACCGTCGCGCACCGGGCGCCGGTGATGGTGGCGGCGTATCGGTCCAGCGCCCCCAGCACGGCGGCCGGTTCGGGCGAGATGAGGGCCGAAGCCGCCACCGCGGCGCGCAGCCGGCTCATCACGATCGCGGCGGTCAGGCCATGCCCGACGACGTCGCCGACCGATATCGCCACCCGGTCCGGCCGGTCAAGCGGGGTGACCGAATACCAGTCGCCGCCGACCCGCATCGCTTCGCCGCCGGGCTGGTAGGCGGCGGCCACCACGGCGGCGGTCGAGCCGCGGTCCAGGTCGAGCAGATGCTCTTGGAAGTCGATGGCGATCCGGTGTTCGCGCGCCACGACCCGCACCCGGTCCAGGGCCGAGGACGCCAGCTCCGCGATCCGGCGGCACGTGTCGAGCTCGGCGGGTTGGAATGAGCGCGGTTCGGGCCAGAGCAGGCCCAGCACGCCGATGACGCGGCCCGAGGCCTCGCGCAGCGGGTGCGCCACGCACGCCCGAACGCTGTCCGCGGTGTCCTGCACGGTGTGGTGGTAGCGCGGCGGGAGTTCGAAGGTGTCGGGAACGACGGTCGGCTCGCCACTGCGTACGACGTCGGTACCGACCAGCGGCGCCTCGAGGGCCGCCACGTGGTAGCGGTCCCGCATCTCGGCGGGAATTGCGCCGGCGTATTGGAATCGGACGTGATGGTCCCCGTCCAGCACCCCGATCGCCACCGCCGAGGCGCCGCCCGAGCCGAACGGCGACCTGAAAACGGCGTCGAGTATCCCGCCCACGGAATCGGCGGCCTGCAGCGCGGCGTCGAGCTGCACCAGATCGGAGGCGACCCGCAGGCGCCCCTCGCGCCGCTGCCGGTCGCGCTCGCGGGCCGCGGCGGACAGCCGGGACGCCACGCGTTCGACCAGCTCCTGGGAGCGGAACGGCTTGGGCAGGTAGTCGTCGGCCCCGCCGGCGAAGCCTTCGGTGACGGCCTCGGCGCCGGCCCGGGCCGACAGCATCAACACGGGCGTGGCCGCCAGCGCCGGGTCTTGGCGCAGGGCCGCGACGAAGCCGAAGCCGTCCAGGCCGGGCATCATGACGTCGATCACGATCGCGTCCGGGCGCAGCCTGCGCGCCGCGGCCAGCGCCGACTTGCCGTCGCCGACCAGAACCGTCTCCCAGTGCGGGGACAGCACCCGGTCCAGATGGGCCCGCATGTCGGCGTTGTCGTCGGCGATCAACACCCGTTGACGAGGGCTGTCGCGGGCGGCCGCCACCTCGCCGGGCGTGGAGGTGGCCGCCAGCCACTGCGTCGCCTCGGCGACGTACGGATTGGGCTCGTCGAGGCACACCGCCGGTGACCGGTCGACCGCGTCGTCGTGCGCCGAGCGCGGCAGCCGGACGGTGACCGTGGTGCCGTGATCCGGCCGGCTCTCGATGCCCACCGTGCCGCGATGCAGCTCCACCAGCCCGCGCACCAGTGACAGCCCGATACCGGTGCCCTCCACGCTGCGGCCCCGCGCGTTGTCGGCCCGGTAGAAACGCTCGAACAGCCGATCCAGGTCCTCGGCGGCGATGCCGACCCCGGTGTCGCGCACGGCGATCAGGCAGTGCGCCGAGTCGGCGCGGACCTCGACGGTGATCGAGCCCCGCAGGGTGTACTTCACCGCGTTGGACAGCAAGTTGAGGACGATCGTCTCCCACATGCCCGGGTCCACGTCCGCCAGCGCCGGTCCGCAGTTCAGCACCAAGTCCAGCCCCGCCCGGTGGCAGAGTTCGGTAAACGACGACGCGATGTCCGCGGTGAGGGCGCCGACGTCGGTGCAGACCAGCTTCGCGTCGGCCTGGCCGGCCTGGATGCGGGAGAAATCCAGCAACGCGTCGACCAGGCGCTGCAGGCGCCGGGCGTTACGGTCGGCGGCGCTCAGCCGTTCGGCCAGGACACTGCCCGGCTCCGCGTCGGCCAGCGCGTCTTCCAGCGGCCCGAGCAGCAGGGTCAGCGGGGTGCGGAACTCGTGGCTGACGTTGGTCAGAAACGCCGTCTTCGCCCGATCCAGCTCGGCGAGCGCGTCGGCCCGCTGCCGCTGCTGCTCGTAGGAGTCCACCGACCCGAAGGCCGACGACAGCCGGTCTGCCAGCAGTTGGCAGAAGCCGCGGTACCGCGGGTCCAGCGGGCGCCGCGGGCTGATGCCCGTCACCAGCGCGCCGGCGGTGGAGGCGTCCCCCAGCGGCAGCACCAGGGCCTGCTGCGGGCAGTCGCCTTCCAAAACCTCAGCGACACCCGGGATCGCCGCGGCCACGTCCTCGATGAGCCGCCCCTCCGCCCGGGACCGTGCCGCCGTATCCCAGTCGGTGAGCTGCGCCAGGTCGCGCGGCAGCAGCGGCGCCACCGACGGCGTGGCACCCCGCAGCGTGATGCGACCGGTGTCCGTGTCGGGGCAGTAGACCGCGACGAACGGCAGCTCGGCGGGCTGGGCCGCGCACACCGCGACGGCGGCGTTGATCGCCTCGGCGAGGCTGCGGGTCTCCATCATCGCGGCGGCGACCGCGTCGAGCAGATGCAGGCGGCGCTCGCCGAGCACCCGCTCGGTGGTTTCGTACGACGGGCAGAAGATGCCGTAGGGCTTGCCGTCGGCGGCGATGAGCGGGCTGTAGGTGAAGCTGAAGTACCGTTCCTCGCGCCGGCCGGCGGTCACCATCGGCAGCATCAAATCGTGCGACCAGGTGGCCTCGCCGGTGGCGACGACCCCGGCCAGCATCGGACCGATCGAGTCCCAGATGTCCCACCACACCTCCCGACCGGGCCGGCCCAGGGCGCCGGGGTGGCGGTCGCCGAGGATTTCGATGTACGCCTCGTTGTAGACGACGAACAGGTCCCGGGTACCCAGCCACAGCGCCAACGGGAACCGCGACGTCAGTGTCGTGGCCACCGCCGACCGCAGCTCGGCCGGCCAGCCGCGCGGCGGCCCCAACGGGTGTGTGGCCCAATCGAACTCGGCGAACCGGCGGCCCATCTCGCCGCCCAGGATCACCGCGGCCGCCAGGTCGTCGGGCAGTCCGCCGCTCATTGTTGCGGCCCACGCCGCAGCGCGGCGGACAACGTCGGGTAGATGTCGAAGATCCGGTCCAACGCGGTCACCTGGACAGGGCGCAGCACGTTGTCGTGGTCGGCTACCAGCCGGACCGAAGTCCCGACGCGCTGGCCGGCCTCGTGGCAGTCAAGCACCGCGTTCAACGCCGCGCTCCCGAAGAATTCCACCGCCCCCAGGTCGATGACGACCAGCCGTGCCGGGTGGGCGGCGGCCAGGCTGAGCGCTGCGGTGAGCCCAGCGGTGAACTTGTCGACCGTGCTGGAGTCGATGTCCCCCTTGACATGCACCACCACGCCATCCTCGTGGGCCTCGTGTTCGACCGTCAACAAATTTCGCGCCTTTCGCCGCCCCGGACGTGTCACAGTTCAAGCCGCTGAGCCCGATGACGCGGCGGGCGACGCGCTTCTTGCACGTCGCGAACATTTGAAGCCTAACCCCCGCCTCTCAGTGCCGCGTTCCTCGGTCACGCGGCTACTCGGCGGCGTCCGGTGGAATCCGTTCGTGCACGGTGAGCAGCAGATGGTCGAACCGCGTCCGGACGGCGGCCGCCGGGGACTCCACCGTGGGGAGGTCGGCAAGCAGCTGCCGGGCGAGCGCGCGCAGCTTCGTGTTGGTCTCCTGGGAGCGCCACTGCAGCACCCGGAAGGCTTGTTCGCCGCTGATCCGGTAGACGTACATCAGCACCCCCTTGGCCTGCTCGATCGCCGCGCGGCTCTCGAACAGGTCCGGCAGGGCGGCGTCGAGCACTTCCTGTCGGACCTCGTGCAACGAGTCGGTGAGGTCTATGTAATGGCCGGCGGTGCCCACCACGACGCCGCCATCGTCATACATCCGGTCGCCGACGACTATTGCGTCGTGTTCCTTGCCGGTGGTGTCGATGAAGCGGTGGCGACTCGAGAAGGGCTCCCCCGACTGCAACGCGTAGTCGAGCACATCCTGGACGTGCGCGCGGTCGTCCGGGTGCTTATGCGACAACAGCAGTTTCGTGGTCGGCACCACGGATCCGGGTTCGTAGCCGTGCATCCGGGCGACCTCGTCGGACCATTCCCACCGCTGACCCACGAACCAGAAGCGGAAGGCGCCGACGCTAAGATATCTCGCCGCCTCGGCCACCACGGGAGGCTGCCTGCGCGGGTCGACAGGCGCTGCCGAACCTTCTCGCCTGGAGTGCTGCACATGTGCATCTTCCCATTCACCGAGCGCACCGGCTACCTCCCGGGCGAAAAGCCGGTCTCGTCATTTGCATGGTGGCGATCCCGGTCACTTCCGCTGCCGGCGTGCCTGTCGCCTACGGGCGGGGGTAACCTCACATCTGAGGTCTACCAAGACCGTGGGGTCTACCAACAACGCGACAACCAAAGACGCGGGAGTGCACGCCCGGTGCGCTGAGAGGACGGCTCGGGGCCGTCGACCGTAGGAACCTGACCGGGTAATGCCGGCGTAGGGAGATGACAGGATGACCGTTATCGTCGAACCGTCTGTGACCACCGGTCCCATCGCCGGCAGCAGCAAGGCATATCGCGCGCTGGAGGGGGTGCCCGGCGCGCGTGTCCCATTCCGGCGGGTTCACCTGTCCACGGGCGACCACTTCGACCTCTACGACACCTCGGGGCCGTACACCGATCCGGATGCGGCGATCGACTTGAGGTCGGGGCTGCCGCCGCGTCCGGGGATGATCGGCGACCGCGGCACCCAACTGCAGCGCGCGCGTGCCGGCGAGATCACCGCGGAGATGGCGTTCATCGCCGCCCGCGAGGACATGCCCGCCGAACTGGTGCGCGACGAGGTCGCCCGCGGCCGTGCGGTGATCCCGGCCAACCACCACCACCCCGAGAGCGAGCCGATGATCATCGGCAAGGCGTTCGCGGTCAAGGTGAACGCGAACATCGGCAACTCCGCGGTGACCAGCTCGATCGCCGAAGAGGTCGACAAGATGGTGTGGGCCACCCGGTGGGGCGCCGACACCATCATGGACCTGTCCACCGGCAAGAACATCCATGAGACCCGCGAGTGGATCCTGCGCAATTCCCCGGTACCGGTCGGCACGGTGCCCATCTATCAGGCGCTGGAAAGGGTCGACGGCGATCCGACCAAGTTGACCTGGAAAATCTACCGCGACACCGTCATCGAGCAGTGCGAGCAGGGCGTGGACTACATGACCGTGCACGCCGGCGTGCTGCTGCGGTACGTGCCGCTGACCGCCAAGCGGGTCACCGGAATCGTTTCTCGCGGCGGAGCCATCATGGCGGCCTGGTGCCTGGCACATCATCAGGAGTCGTTCCTCTACACCAACTTCGAGGAGCTCTGCGACATCTTCGCGCGCTACGACGTCACCTTCTCACTCGGCGACGGACTGCGTCCCGGTTCGATCGCCGACGCCAACGACGCCGCGCAGTTCTCCGAGCTGCGCACCCTGGGTGAGCTGACCAAAATCGCGAAAGCCCGTGGGGCGCAGGTGATGATCGAGGGCCCCGGCCACATCCCGATGCACAAGATCGTCGAGAACGTGCGGCTGGAAGAGGAGCTGTGCGAGGAGGCTCCGTTCTACACGCTGGGTCCGCTGGCCACCGATATCGCGCCGGCCTATGACCACATCACCTCGGCGATCGGCGCGGCCATCATCGCCCAGGCCGG
>JAQTVU010000162.1 GCA_028706695.1 Mycobacterium sp. | reverse complement strand
CTGCGCACACGCACCGGACCAGATACGATCTTGCGGTCCATGGCCCCCACAATAGAACCCTCAAGAACCCGAAGATCCCGAGGTGGCCGGCCCCGCGCTGCGGGCGGCGTCGGTCACGTAACGTCTGCGCAACATCGGGTTGACGACCACGCAACATCGGCTCCATAGCGTCAGGCCGCGATATCACCAGTAAAGGAGCATCCGTGACGGAAACGACCCCCGACGACGTCTTCAAGATCGTCAAGGACGAGAACATCGAGTTTGTCGACGTGCGGTTCTGTGACCTGCCGGGCATCATGCAGCATTTCACGGTTCCGGCTTCGTCCTTCGACAAGAGCGTGTTCGAAGACGGCCTGGCCTTCGACGGCTCGTCGATTCGGGGCTTCCAATCGATCCACGAATCCGACATGCTGCTGCTCCCGGACCCGGAAACCGCGCGCATCGACTTGTTCCGGGCGGCCAAGACGCTGAACATGAATTTCTTCGTGCACGACCCGTTCACCCTTGAGCCGTACTCGCGCGATCCGCGCAACATCGCCCGCAAGGCTGAGAACTACCTGATCAGCACCGGTGTCGCCGACACCGCCTACTTCGGCGCCGAGGCCGAGTTCTACATCTTCGACTCGGTGAGCTTCGACTCGCGCACCAACGGCTCGTTTTACGAGGTGGACGCGATCTCGGGCTGGTGGAACACCGGCCAGCCCACCGAGGCCGACGGCAGCCCCAACCGCGGCTACAAGGTCCGCCCGAAGGGCGGATACTTCCCGGTGGCGCCCAACGACCAATACGTCGACCTGCGTGACGAGATGCTGACCAACCTGATCGTGTCCGGCTTCACCCTGGAGAAGGGCCACCACGAGGTGGGCACCGGCGGTCAGGCCGAGATCAACTACAAGTTCAACACACTGCTGCACGCGGCCGACGACATGCAGCTGTACAAGTACATCGTCAAGAACACCGCCTGGCAGGCGGGCAAGACCGTGACGTTCATGCCCAAGCCGCTGTTCGGCGACAACGGTTCCGGTATGCACACCCACCAGTCGCTGTGGAAGGACGGCGCCCCGCTGATGTACGACGAGACCGGTTATGCCGGCCTGTCGGACACCGCCCGGCACTACATCGGCGGCCTGCTACACCACGCGCCGTCGCTGCTGGCGTTCACCAACCCCACGGTGAACTCCTACAAGCGGCTGGTTCCCGGCTTCGAGGCCCCCATCAACCTCGTCTACAGCCAGCGCAACCGTTCGGCGTGCGTGCGGATCCCGATCACCGGCGCCAACCCGAAGGCCAAGCGCCTGGAGTTCCGTTGCCCCGACTCGTCGGGTAACCCGTACCTGGCCTTCTCGGCCATGCTGATGGCGGGCTTGGACGGCATCAAGAACAAGATCGAGCCGCAGGCGCCGGTCGACAAGGATCTCTACGAGTTGCCGCCGGAAGAGGCCGCTAACATCCCGCAGGCGCCCACGCAGTTGTCCGCGGTGATCGACCGTCTGGAGCAAGACCACGAATACCTCACGGAGGGCGGCGTTTTCACCCCCGACCTGATCGAGACGTGGATCAGCTACAAGCGGGAGAACGAGATCCTGCCGGTTCAGGTCCGACCCCACCCGTACGAGTTCGCGCTGTACTACGACGTTTAGCTGACGTTTAGCTGACGTTTAGCTGACGTTTAGACAGACATTTAGAGACGCGTCTCTAGGACCGCAAGAGCAGGGCCGCGGTCGACAGCGTTGTCGTCCGTGCATGCCGCCGCGTAAACGGGAAGCGCGCCGGCCGTGTCCAGAGATAAGGATGATCCCAAGATGAAGGCGAGAGCATCGATGGCCACGGTCGGCGCCGCGGCGGCAGCCTTGGCCGCAGGAGTCCTGTGGACCGCGCCGTCGGCGTCGGCTGGCACACCCTATTGCGATGGACTTTCCACCCCTCGGGAAGTCCACGAGTGCAACTGCGGATTCGACTTCGAGCCAGGTAGTCCGGAACTTCATGATTGCCTGTACGGAAGTGCGGTTCCAACACCCAAGCCCTGAATCCGCGCGGCGCTGGCGATCCCGATTCAATGGAGTCCGGCCGAGCCGCTACGCGAGACTCGAACCCCGCAAGCCGCGCCGGCGTTTCGTCGGCGCGGTAGTTGACCGGCCGGTCGGATCCATCGCCGCAACACCGCCACGACGCGCTAACCGCCTCACCGTCGATCGCGGTAAAGCGCGATCACCTGGTCAGCCTTCCCCGCGCCGACAACCGCAAAAAATGGCATCCAGCGCGCCGTCCTTCTCACTCAACTCCCGAACACCTTGCGCACCACAGCTCTTGCGCGCCGCGTCACCCGAAGATAGTTGTCCAGGAATTCCCCGCCGTCGTGGCCGGGCCAGCCGGCGGCAGCCGCAACGGCGTTGAGCTGGCGTCCGTGTCCGGGCAGCTGATCGGTTGGCTTACCGCGGACCAGCACCAGCGCGTTGCGGGCCCGGGTCGCGGTCAGCCAGGCCTGCCGCAGCAGGTCGACCTCGTCGGCGGGCACCAGGCCGGCCTCCGCGATCGCGTCCAAGCATGGCAGCGTCGAGGTATTGTGCAGCGCCGGGATCTCGTGCGCATGCCGCAGCTGCAGCAACTGCACCGTCCATTCGATGTCGGCCAGCCCCCCGCGGCCCAGCTTCGTGTGGGTGTTGGGGTCCGCCCCGCGCGGCAACCGCTCGGATTCGACGCGCGCCTTCATGCGGCGGATCTGGCGCACCGCCTCCGCCGAAACCCCGTCGGGCGGATAGCGCGTCTTATCGGCCATCAGCAGGAACCGCTGCCCCAGCTCCGCATCCCCGGCGACCGCGTGCGCGCGCAGCAGAGCCTGAACCTCCCACGGCTGCGCCCATTGTGCGTAGTAGGCCGCGTACGCGTCCAACGTGCGCACCAGCGGGCCGCTGCGTCCCTCGGGCCGCAAATTGGCGTCGATTTCCAGCGGCGGGTCGACGCTGGGCGTGCCCAGCAGCGTCCGCACCTGCTCGGCGACCGACGTCGACCACCGCATCGCCACCGAATCCTCGGCGCCGTTGGCCGCCTCGCAGACGAACAACACGTCGGCGTCGGATCCGTAGCCCAGCTCAGCGCCGCCCAACCTGCCCATGCCGATGACCGCGATGACCGCCGGTGGCTTGCCGTTTGCGGGCAGATTGGCCCGGATCATCGCGTCCAGCGCGGCCTGCAGCACCGCCACCCACACCGAGGTGAGCGCCTCACACACGTCGGTGACATCGAGCATGCCGAGCAGATCCGCGGAACCGATGCGGGCCAGTTCGCGGCGGCGCAACGCGCGCGCGCCGGCAATTGCCCGCACCGGATCGTCGTAGCGGCTGGCGGAGGCGACCAGCGCGCGGGCAACCGCGGCCGGTTCCGTGTCGAGCAGTTTCGGCCCGTTCGGTCCGTCGCCGTAGCTCTGGATGACCGTCGGCGCGCGCATCAGCAGGTCCGGCACATACGCCGAGGTGCCCAGCACGTGCATGAGCCGTTTGGCCACCGCGGGCTTGTCGCGCAGGGTGGCCAGATACCAGCTTTCCCCGGCCAAGGCCTCCGACAGGCGCCGGTAGGCCAGCAGCCCGCCGTCGGGGTCGGGCGCATACGACATCCAGTTCAGCAGCCGGGGCAGCAGCACCGACTGCACCCGGCCGCGCCGGCCGCTGAGGTTGACCAGCGCCGACATGTGCTTCAACGCGGTCTGCGGCCCCTCGTAACCGAGCGCGGCCAGCTGGCGCTCCGCCGCCGCCGACGTCATCCCACGCGCGATATCCAGGCTGGCCGGCCCGATCGACTCCAGCAGCGGCTGGTAGAAGAGCTTGGCGTGCAACTGAGACACCCGTAGGTTCTGGTGCTTGAGCTCCTCGCGCAGCACCCCGGCCGCGTCGTGCCGGCCGTCCGGGCGGATGTGGGCGGCGCGGGCCAGCCAGCGCACCGCCTCCTCGTCGTCGGCCTCCGGCAGCAGATGGGTGCGCTTGAGCCGCTGCAGCTGCAGCCGGTGCTCCAGCAGCCGCAGGAACTCGTAGGAGGCGGTCAGGTTCGCCGAGTCCTCACGGCCGATGTAGCCCCCCGCGCCGAGCGCGGCCAGCGCGTCGACCGTGGAGGCCACGTGCAGCGACTCGTCGCTGCGGCCGTGCACCAGCTGCAGCAGCTGCACCGCGAACTCCACGTCGCGCAATCCGCCGCTGCCCAGCTTGATCTCGCGGGCCCGCACGTCGGCGGGCACCAGCTGCTCCACCCGGCGGCGCATGGCCTGCACTTCGGCCACGAAATCGTCGCGCTCGCAGGCCACCCACACCATCGGCATCAGCGCGGCCAGGTAGCGCTCGCCCAATTCGGCGTCGCCGACGGCCAGGCGGGCCTTCAACAGCGCCTGGAACTCCCACGTTTTGGCCCAGCGCTGGTAGTAGGCGACATGCGACTCCACCGTGCGGACCAGCTCACCGCTGCGTCCCTCCGGCCGCAGCCCGGCGTCTACCTGGAAGAACGCCGCGGAGGCCACCTGCATCATCTCGCTGGCGACGCGGGCGCTGACCGGGTCGGCGCGTTCGGCGACGAAGACGACGTCGACGTCGCTGACGTAGTTCAGTTCGCGCGCCCCGCATTTGCCCATCGCGATGACCGCCAACCGCGGTGGGGTGCGGTTGCCGCACACGCTGACCTCGGCCACCCGCAGCGCGGCGGCCAGCGCGGCGTCCGCCAGGTCCGACAGCTGGGCGGCCACCACGGTGAACGGCAGCACGGGCTCGTCCTCGACCGTCGCGGCCAGGTCGAGGGCGGCCAGCACCAGCAGCTGGTCGCGGTACAGGGCACGCAACCGCAGCAACGCCGAACCGGGGCCGGCCAGCGCTTGGTC
Organism: Mycobacterium sp.; assembly: GCA_028706695.1. GTDB lineage: Bacteria > Actinomycetota > Actinomycetes > Mycobacteriales > Mycobacteriaceae > Mycobacterium. The sequence continues at coordinate 1,271 of JAQTVU010000162.1, read as the reverse complement.
CACGCACGCGATGAACGTCTGACACAGCTGCTCGCGGGTGGCCAGCTTGACGTTGCCGCGCAGCAGCTTCCAGGACTGCGGGTGAGCGGCAAGGTGATCTCCCAGCGCCAGCGACGACCCCAGCACCGCGAACAACCGGCCGCGCAGGGAGCGCTCGGTCAGCAATGCCGCGTTCAGCTCGTCCCACGCGGCGTCGGGGTGCTCCGCTATCCGCACCAGCGCCCGCAGCGCGGCGTCGGGATCGGGTGCCCGCGACAGCGCCCACAACAGGTTCACATGAGCCTGGTCGTCGCAGCCGTACCAGCCCAGCCGAACCAGCAGCTCACCCGCGGACGGGTCGACGAGCCCGAGCCGCCCGACGCTGGGCAGCTTTGGACGATGCGTCGTCGGTTTGGTCACGACCACGACGGTAGCGCAACCCGCCGGGCTCTCCGCCCGATCCGGGCTACAGCGACAGATAGGTGCTCAGCTCGTACGGCGTGACGCGACTGCGGTAGTTGGCCCACTCGGTGCGCTTGTTGCGCAGGAAGAAGTCAAACACATGCTCGCCCAAGGCTTCCGCGACGAGTTCGGAGGACTCCATGCAGCGTAGCGCGCTGTCGAGGCTGGTCGGCAACTCGCGGTAGCCCATCGTGCGGCGTTCCTCGGGCGTGAGATCCCAGACGTTGTCCTCGGCCTGCGGCCCCAGCACGTAGCCCTTCTCCACCCCGCGCAACCCGGCGGCCAGCAGCACGGCGAACGTCAGGTACGGGTTGCACGCCGAGTCGGGGCTGCGGACCTCGACGCGCCGCGACGATGTCTTGTGCGGGGTGTACATCGGCACCCGCACCAGCGCCGAGCGGTTGGCCGCGCCCCACGACGCGGCGGTCGGCGCCTCACCGCCCTGCACCAGCCGCTTGTAGGAGTTGACCCACTGATTGGTGACAGCGCTGATCTCCGAGGCGTGCTCGAGGATGCCGGCGATGAACGACTTGCCCACGTCCGACAGCTGCAGCGGGTCGTCGGTGCTGTGGAAGGCGTTGACGTCGCCCTCGAACAGGCTCATGTGGGTGTGCATGGCCGAACCGGGGTGCTCCCCGAAGGGCTTGGGCATGAACGAGGCCCGCGCGCCGTTCTCGATCGCCACTTCCTTGATGACGTAGCGGAACGTCATCACGTTGTCGGCCATCGACAGCGCGTCGGCGAAACGCAGGTCGATCTCCTGCTGGCCGGGCGCGCCTTCGTGGTGGCTGAACTCCACCGAGATGCCCATGAACTCCAGCGCCTCGATC
>JAQTVU010000161.1 GCA_028706695.1 Mycobacterium sp. | reverse complement strand
AACATGCCCAGGTGGGGTTGACCCGGGCGACGGGAAGCCCTGGTAATGCCGAAAGTCGGCCGGGCCCATCTGGTGGCTCGGCGCCGTCAGATCCTGGACGGCGCCCGCCGCTGCTTCGCCGAATACGGTTACGACAAGGCGACGGTGCGGCGCCTGGAGCAGACGATCGGGTTGTCGCGCGGTGCCATCTTCCACCACTTCCGCGACAAGGACGCGCTGTTCTTCGCGCTGGCGCACGAGGATGCCGAGCGGATGGCCGACGTGGCGTGCCGCGCGGGCCTCGTGCAGGTGATGCGCGACATGCTGGCCGCGCCAGAGCAGTTCGACTGGCTGACCACCAGGCTGGAGATCGCGCGCAAGCTGCGCAACGACCCGGCGTTCAGCCGGGGATGGGCGGAACGCTCGGCCGAACTGGCCGCCGCGACGACCGACCGGCTGCGCCGGCAGAAGGAGGCGCAGCGGGTGCGCGACGATGTGCCCGGCGACGTGTTGCAGTGCTACCTGGAACTGGTGCTCGACGGCCTGGTGGCCCGGCTGGCCTCCGGGGAAGATCCGCAACGGCTGGCCGCCGTGCTCGATCTGGTGGAAAACTCGATGCGCCGCAACAACTCTCCGGCATCGGAGTAGCGCTGGTGCTACGTTCGCGCGGATCTGGAGGTGTGGTTGGGACCGCCCCGGCCGCGCAGTGTGGTGCCCGACTCGCGCAGCATGCTGTGCACCGATCCGTAGGACCGTCCGGTGGTCGCCGCGAGATTGCGGATGCTGGCCCCTCGCTCGTAGGCGCTACGCAACTCCTGCAGTAGCTGCTCGCGCGTCTTGTCCGACTTCTTCACAAGGCCCCTCCCACGTGCGAAACACGCTGTCAAGCACCCGGCGCAAAAATTCACTATAGGCCGCGGGCCCATTCGGCGAAAGCGGAAGCCGCGCCGCCGCTTAGCCCTAAGCCCCCCAAGCCCCTAAGCCAGCTCGATGAGATCCCGGTACTCGTCGGACCAGTAGTCCTCGGTGCCGTCGGGCAACAGCAGGACGCGTTGCGGGTCCAGCGCCTCGGCCGCGCCGGGATCGTGGGTCACCAGCACCACGGCACCGTGGTAGCTGCGCAGCGCGTCGAGGACCTGTTCGCGCGACGCCGGATCAAGGTTGTTGGTGGGTTCGTCGAGCAGTAACACGTTGGCCGTGGACGCCACCAGCCCGGCCAGGGCCAGCCGGGTCTTCTCGCCGCCGGACAGCGTGCCCGCCGGCTGGTCGAGCTGTGCGCCACTGAGCATGAACGCCCCGAGCAGGCCGCGCAGATCCTGTTCGCCGGATTCGGGGGCGGCGTGGCGGATGTTCTCCCACACGGTCGCGTCGTTGTCGAGCGTGTCATGCTCCTGTGCGAAATACCCGATGCGCAAACCGTGTCCGGGCTCGAGTCCGCCGGTGTCGGGATTCTCCACCCCGGCCAGCAGTCGCAGCAGCGTGGTCTTGCCGGCGCCGTTGAGCCCCAGCACCACCACCAGCGAACCGCGGTCGATGGCCAGGTCCAGGCCGGTGAACACCTCAAGCGAACCGTAGCTTTTGCTCAATCCCTGGACCACCAGCGGCGTTCGCCCGCACGGGGCGGGCGTCGGGAATTTGATCCGGGCCACCTTGTCGGCGACGCGTTCCTCCTCGAGAGAGGCCATCATCCGATCGGCGCGACGCAACATGTTTTGGGCCGCAACGGCTTTCGTTGCCTTGGCGCCGAGTTTCGCGGCCTGCGTGCGTAGCGCGACGGCCTTGCGTTCGGCGTTGGCACGCTCCCGGCGGCGGCGCTGCTCGTCGGTGGCCCGGGCGTCGAGGTACTTCTGCCAGCCCATGTTGTAGACGTCGACCTCGCCGCGCACGGCGTCGAGAAACCACACCCGATTGACGACAGCGGCGAGCAACTCGACGTTGTGGCTGATGACCACGAGACCGCCGGAGTGGGTCCGCAGAAAATCGCGCAGCCAGCCAAGCGAATCCGCGTCGAGATGGTTGGTCGGCTCGTCGAGCAACAGCGTCGTCGCCGAACCGGAGCCACTGTCGGACGCGGCGAACAGGATCCGCGCCAACTCCACCCGGCGGCGCTGCCCCCCGGATAGCGTGCGCAGCTGCTGCGCCAGCACCCGGTCGGGCAGCCCGAGGCTCGCGCAGATGCGGCTGGCCTCGCTCTCGGCGCCGTAGCCGCCCAGCGCGACGAACTTCTCTTCCAGCTGCCCGTAGCGGCGAATGGCGCGGTCGCGCGCCTCGTCGTCGGCGACCTCTGCCATCAGCACCTGCTGCTTTTCCAGATCGGTGAGCAACACGTCCAGCCCGCGGGCCGACAACACCCGGTCGCGGGCCAGCATGTCCAGGTCGCCCTCCTTGGGATCCTGTGGCAGATAACCGATTTCGCCGCTGCGGGTGACCGACCCGGCATACGGCTGGCTCTCCCCCGCCAGGATCCGCAGGGTGGTGGTCTTACCCGCGCCGTTACGCCCGACCAGGCCGATGCGGTCCCCGGGCTGCACGCGCAGGTCCGGGCCGTCGGGTGAGACCAGGATGCGCGCGCCAGCGCGGACCTCGAGGCCCGTGGCGGTGATCACGATCGCTCTCCCGGTTCGTGTTCGTTACTTGTCGTCGGTGAACACCGCCGGCCGCCGCTCTTGGCGCGCGGCAACCGCTTCTTCGAAGTTGGCGGTCAGCAGGCGGACAAACAGCTGTCCCAGGCCTTCGGCCTGCATGTGCCCCTCTAGGGTACCGGCGTCAAGGCCGCTCCACAGTGTGCGCTTGGTCAACTCGGTCCCCGGCCGGGAGAATGCGGCGATCCGCGCGGCGATCGCATAGCAGGTGTCCAGCAGCTGGTCCTGCGGTACCTGACAGGACACCAGGCCGATCCGTTCGGCCTCCTCGGCGGTGACGTCGCGGCCGGTCAGCATGATCTCGAACGCGCGGGACGAGCCGATGGCGCGGGGCAGCAGATAGCTCAGACCCAGCTCACTGGCCGTCAACCCGTCGTCGATGCCGGCCGCCCGAAAGTAGGCGCCGGTCGAGGCCACCCGGATGTCGGCGGCCAGCGCCAGACACAACCCGGCGCCGATGGCCGCCCCGTTGACCGCGGCGATCACCGGTTGATGCAACCGCCGCAGCGTCAGGATGACCTCGTCGAGCAGCTCCGTCGAGCGCAGCGCACGTGTCGGGCGGGTCAACCCCTCCATGTTGGGAAGCGCCCCCGCGGACGGGTGGTCGGCGCCCGCACAAAATCCCGCGCCGGTCCCGGTTAGCACGACCACGCGCACCGAATTGTCGCATCTGAGCTTGTCCAGGGGCTCTTTGAGCGACACCACCAGGTCGAACGCCATGGAGTTCGTCCGCTCGGGCCGATTGAGGGTTATCAGCGCGACGCCGGGCCGCGGCTGCTCCACCCGTACCAAGCTCACTTGTGCACGGTAGCGCGAACCGCGGCCCGCCAACGCCCGGACGGCATCGCCGGCGGTCAGCCCTGCTCGTCCGGCGCGGTTTGCGCGGCGTCGACGTCGAAGGCCCGCATCTGCTGCACCAGGTCCTCCAGGGCCGCCGGCGGCAGCGCTCCGGCCTGGTTGAACAGCAGCTTGCCCTTCTTGAACGCCATCAAGGTGGGGATGGAGCGGATCTGGGCGGCAGCCGCCAACTGCGGCTCGGCCTCGGTGTCGACCTTGGCGTGCACGACGTCGGGGTGTTTCTCCGACGACGCCTGGAAGGTCGGCCCGAACTGGCGGCAGGGCCCGCACCAGGACGCCCAGAAGTCGATGAGCACGATGTCGTTGCCCTCGATCGTTTCCTGGAATTTCTCGGCGGTGAGGTCAAGTGTTGTCACAGTCGCCGTAACGCCCTCGGCCCGCGCGATGTTCCCCGGCACCCGGAGGTCCGGGGCTGCCAGCGCCCCCGCCGCCGGCCTGGGGTCGACGAGACGATCGGGTGCGCCACCCGCGGTCTACATGTACGCCGCCGCATGCTTCGCCAAGTGCCAAGTTAAGGTGCCGCCCCGGCGGACCGCGCCGCGTAGGGTCCTCCTCGACGACGAGATGATGCGCGTCGCCGAGGACGCATTTTGACGGATCTGTGTTGCACACAGGTTAATTTCAGCTTCGGCGGGTACAACCCTTTTGTTGGGCCTGTCTCGGGTCCTTCTCGGTCCTTCTCGGACCTTTCGTAAGATCTTTCGTCGGACCGTTCGTCGGGCCAACCATGATTGGAGAAGCGTTGATGACCGTCAGCCCTGATTCGCCCCGATTCACCCGCGTCGCGGTGTTCGCCCTCACCGGCGTTGCCGCGGTGTCGATCGCCGCCTGCTCGTCGAACAAGACGACGTCGACCACCACGTCCGTCTCCACCTCCACCTCGGTCTCGACGACGACGTCCCCGACACCGGCGGCCGGTGAGGCCAAGCTCAGTGGCCTGATCGCGTCGGTGTCGGGCAATTCGTTGCAGGTGACCAAGGAAGACAACACCAACGCCACCGTGAACTTCACCGCATCGACCAAGATCACCGAGGTCACCCCGGCCGCGCTGACCGACGTGACCAGCGGCGGCTGCGTCAAGGTCCGGCCCACCGAGCAGGCGCCGGCCGGGCAGCCGGTCACCGCGGCGTCCGTCCGCATCATTCCCGCCGTCAACGGCACCTGCCCGCAGGCCAAGGAGTCGAGCCAGGAATCCACCGGCACCGCACCGTCCTCCACCTCCGCGGCCCCCGGGAAGCCGATGGCCATTCGCGGCACGGTCGCTTCGGTGTCGGCTAACACCATCAACGTCACGAGCACCAGCCCCAGCGGCGGCACCACACAGACCAAGGTGGCGGTCAACGACCGGACCAAGTACACCAAGCTGGCCCCCGCCGGCACCGACGCGGTCACGCAGGGCAAATGCGTCACGGCACGCGGCACCGGCGACGGCAGCGGCGCGCTGCAGGCCACCAGCATGAGGCTGCGCCCGGCCGTCGACGGCAAATGCGCCAGGGAAAAGCCGGCGCACGGCCAGGGTGGCTGACGGCGCCGCCGCCTCCCCCCGGCGAACCCGGCTCGCCCTGGCGGTCCTGGCGATCCTGGTGGGGCTCGCATTGGCGACGGCCATGTGCGGGCGCCCCGACCGCGCTGCGGACAACCCGGACACCGGCAAGCTCCCCGCCGTGGGAAGCTCTCCGCGGTCGGCCCCGGGGGCGCCGGCGCCCCCGTCGGCCGCCCCGGCGCCCCCGGAAGCCACGGGCCACGTCGAGGGACTCGTGGAGTCCATTTCGGAAAACGAGATACTGCTGCGGACCCGCAGCGGCTCGGCGCGGGTGGACGTGTCGCCGTCGACGCGGGTCGTTGAGGTCACCCCGGCCGCACTGAGCGACGTGACGCCGGGCCGTTGCGTCAACGTGCGGGCCGCTCCGCCAAGCGCCCCGGATGCCGGGATCACCGCGCAAGCCGTGACGATCACCGCGGCCGTCGACGGCAAGTGCCCGCCGCCGGCCGGCTTCTATGGCACGGTCGCCGCGGTGTCCGGCACCACGATCGCCGTCAACGGCCTGGGCTCCGGAAACCGGCGCACCCAGACCAACGTGACGGTCGACGACAAGACGTCTTACAACAAGCAGACGGCCACCGACGCAGACGCGATCGAGCAGGGAAGGTGCCTGGCGGCGCAGGGCACCGACGGCGGCGGCGTGCTGCAGGCGACGCTGATCAGCCTGCAGGAATGCCCGCCGATGGGCGGTCAACACCACCATCACCATCTGCATCTGCCACACCTGCACCTGCACCTGTAGTGGCGGTGCGGCCGGGAGCGTGTTCGGCGCCGCGCCGCACGCGGTTCAGACGGTGAAGCCGAGGGCGCGCAGCTGCTCGCGGCCCTCCTCGGTGATCTTGTCCGGACCCCACGGCGGATTCCACACCCAGTTGATCCGCAGCTCGTCGACCAGGCCGCTGCCCACCAGCGCGCTGCGCGACTGGTCTTCGATGACATCGGTCAGCGGGCAGGCCGCCGACGTCAACGTCATGTCGACCAGGGCGACCGTGCCGTCATCGCCCGCTTGGACGCTCAGACCGTAGACCAGGCCGAGGTCGACGACGTTGATGCCTAGTTCGGGGTCGACGACGTCGCGCATCGCTTCTTCGAGGTCGGCGAGCAATTCGTCATCGGGCGTGGCGGTTTCGCTCATCGTTGATCTCCTTGCTGT
>JAQTVU010000160.1 GCA_028706695.1 Mycobacterium sp. | reverse complement strand
GGAGTTGATATTGTGCACCACCCCGTCAGCGTCGGGGGCGAGTGCCGAAACCACCGGGATGCGGCGGGCGGAAATGAGATCGAGCACCGCCGCGGTGTTGACCCGTTTCACGTCCCCTACCAGACCGATGTCGGTGGCCACGCCGTCTACGGTGACGTCGCGGTGCACGGCGGTGAAGAGTTGCGCGTCCTCGCCGGTGATCCCGACGGCGTAGGGCCCGTGCGCGTTGATCAGGTTGACCAGTTCGCGGCCCACCTGCCCGAACAGGACCATGCGCGCCACGTCGAGCACTTCGGGGGTGGTGACCCGGAAACCGCCCTTGAAGTCGTCTTCGATGCCCAATCGACGCAGCATGGCGGTGATCTGCGGTCCGCCGCCGTGCACGACGACCGGGTGGACGCCGCAGTTGCGCAGAAACGCCATGTCGGCGGCGAAGGCGTGCCGCAGGGCGTCGTCGGTCATGGCGTTGCCGCCGTATTTGACCACGACGATCTTGCCGTGCAACTGCTTGAGCCAGGGCAGCGCCTCGGCCAATACCTGAGCCTTGACCTGCGTGGGCAACGTTTCGGCGTCGATGATCATGTGCTGTAGGCCGAGTTCTCTTCGACGTAGGCGTGGGACAGGTCGGTGGTGCGGACCGCGGCCTGGCCGGCACCGACCTGCAGATCCACGGTGACGTCCACGGTGTCCGCAGAAAGGTCCACCTCGCGGGCGCCCGGTGCACCCACTCCGTCGATGCATACCGCAAAACCGTTGAACGACACGGTGATTCGATCGGGGTCGAGGGTGACCGGCGCGGTGCCGACGGCGGCGACGACCCGGCCCCAGTTGGGGTCGGAGCCGAACATCGCGGTCTTGACCAGGCTGTCGCGGGCGATCACCCGTGCGGCGATCAGCGCGTCGTCGTCGGTGGCGGCGCCCGTCACGGTGACGGTGACCCGTTTGGTGACTCCCTCGGCGTCGGCCTGCAGCTGTGCGCACAGGTCGTCGCAGACGCGCAGCACCGCCTCGTCGAACTCGTCTTGCGCGGGCGTGATTTCGCTGGCGCCCGACGCCAACAGCAGCACGGTGTCGTTGGTGGAGCAGCTGCCATCGATGTCGAGCCGGTCGAAGGTGCGGGCGGCGGCCCGGCGCAGCGCCCGGTCGAGCGCCGCGGGTTCGGCGGCCGCATCGGTGGTGAGCACACACAGCATGGTGGCCAACGACGGGGCGATCATGCCCGCGCCTTTGGCCATGCCGCCGATTGACCAGTTGCCGGGATGGTGCAGCGCAACCTGTTTGGGGACGGTGTCGGTGGTCATGATGGCGCGGGCGGCGTCGTCGCCGCCGCTCAGGCCGCCGGCCATCGTCTGCACGATCTCACGCACACCGGCGAGGAGTTTGGCCATCGGCAGCCGGTCGCCGATCAGACCGGTGGAGCAGACGGCGACCTCGATGGGGCCCGTGTCGGTCCCCCATTCGCAGAGCGCCGCCGCGACGGCCTCCGCGGTGCTGTGGGCGTCCTGGAAACCGCCGGGTCCGGTGCACGCGTTGGCCCCGCCGGAGTTGAGGATCACGGCCCGCAGCCGACCGGTGGTCAGCACCTGCTGGCTCCACAGCACCGGCGCGGCTTTGACCTTATTGCGGGTGAACACACCGGCCGCCGCGTAGCCGGGTCCCTCGTTGAAGACGAGCGCCAGGTCCCGGGCGCCCGAGAGTTTGATGCCGGCGGCGATCCCGGCGGCCCGGAAGCCCGCCGGGGCGGTGACGCCGCGCTCGCGCAAAAGCTTCACGGCGCCACTCCGACCACTGAAAGACCTTCCGTCTCCGGCCAACCCAGCGCCAGGTTCATCGACTGCACCGCGGCGCCGCCGGTGCCTTTGACCAGATTGTCGATCGCGGCGACGGCCACGAACGTTTCGGCGTCCTCGTCCACCGCCACGGCGACGTGCGCCGCGTTGCTGCCGATCACCGCGCCGGTGCGCGGCAGCTGCCCATCGGGCAGCAGGTGGATGAACGGTTCTGCGCCGTAGGCCTTCTCGTAGGCGGCTCGCAGCTGCGACAACGGTGTCGCGGTGCGCGCGGTGCAGGTGGCGAGGATGCCGCGGGAAGTGGGGATCAGCACGGGGTTGAATGACACCGTGACGGTGCGGTCGGTCACGGCCCGCAGGCCCTGCGCGATCTCCGGGGTGTGCCGGTGCGCGCCGGCGATGTTGTAGGCCCGGGCCGACCCGATCACCTCCGAGCCGAGCAGGTCGGTCTTGGCCGCGCGTCCGGCCCCGGACGTGCCGCTGACCGCGACGACGGTGATGGCCGGCTCGATGAGGTCCTCGGCCACCGCGGGCAGCAGCGCCAGCAGCGCCGCCGTCGGGTAGCAGCCCGGCACGGCGATGCGGCGCGCCCCGCGCAGCCGCTCCCGCGTGCCCGGAAGCTCCGGCAGCCCGTAGGGCCAGCTCCCGGCGTGGGCGGCACCGTAGAAGCGCTCCCACGCGGCGGGGTCGGTGAGCCGGAAGTCGGCGCCGCAGTCGACGATCAAGGTGTTCCGGCCGAGTCGTTCGGCGATCTGGGCTGAATGCCCGTGCGGCAGCGCCAGGAACACGACGTCGTGGCGGGCAAGTAGGGTGGGCTCGGTGGGCTCGACCACTCGCTGCGCCAAAGGCACCAGATGCGGATGGTGTTCACCTAGCAGGCTGCCGGCGCTGGCCGCGGCGGTCACCGCTCCGATGGTGAGTCGGCCGTCGGCGTGGGCCGGATGCCCGAGCAGGAGTCTGAGGATCTCGCCGCCGGCGTAGCCGGTGGCACCGGCCACCGCCACTTTCATCACGTCAGACATCGCCACGATTCTGCATGGTTATGCAGCAGTTTGCAACTTCATTCCTGCAAGGTGGTGGCTTGCTGGAACGAGGCGGCGGTGCGGGGCTCCAGGAAGCCCCGCACCGCCGCCTCGTCGTCGAACTGCTGCCCGCCCTAGGCGGCGATCGCGATATCGAGGCTGGCCCGCAGGCTGGCCTCGAGCGAGGCACCCAGGTCGTTCAGGGCCGTCTCCAACGAGGTCACGACGGCACCGCCGGTCTGGGCGAGCCCGTTGAGGGTGTCGCCGACATCGATCGCCAGGGCCTCACCGGTCTGGAACAGTCCCGGGAACGCGACGCCGACGGTCGCGGTCAGGGCGTCGCCGAGCTGGTTGGCGATCGCCTGGGTGGTGTCGATCCAGATCGACCCGATGGCCGCCCCGGTCTGCGCCAGACCGTTGAGGCTCGCACCGAGGCCGACGAGCAGGTTCCCGGTGGTGTCGAGCAGCCCCGTCAGGCCGGCGCGCAGGCCGGTCGCCAGCGCTGACCCCGCGTTGGCCAACCCCGTCAAGGCCACGCTCAGGCTGGCGGTGAGGGCGGCATCGATGGTCACCATCAGGTTGGCCGGAAGCAGCGCGCCGAGGCTGACGGCCAGGTTTTCGCCGGTCTGGATGATGGCGTTGAGGCCACTGCCCAGGCTGGCGGCCAGGGTGCTCCCGACGTCCAGCAGGCCACTGATTCCGCCGCTCAGGCCGGCCTCGACAACCGCACCCAGCTGACTCAGACCCGCCAGCGAGCCACTGAGCACGCCCGACAGTGCCACACCGAGCGAGCTGCCGAGCCCGCTCAGCGTCGCACCGATGTCGGCAACCAGTGATGCGCCGGTCTGCAGCACGCCGTTCACCCCGGCGCCGAGGGTGGTCGCCAGATTCGCTCCGGTGCTGATCAGCCCGTTGAGAGCCCCGGTCAGATCCGCGTCAATGAGCGCACCCAGCGGCGCCAGCCCCGCCAGCGCGTCGCTCACCGCCAGCGAGAGCGCGCCACCGAGCGAACTGCCGAACCCGTAGAGGGCGGCGCCGACGTCGCCGGCCAGGGACGCCCCGGTCTGCAGCACGGCCTCGATCCCGGCGCCCAGGTTGCCCGCCAGGGTCGCACCGGTGGTGATCAGCCCGTTCAGACCGGTCTGCAGAGTGGCCGCCAGCGTGGCCGACAGGCTCAGCAGCCCGGACAGGTCGCCGCTGATCGCCAGTTGCAGCGCCGTGCTCAGGGACACGCCCAGCCCGGACAGCGCCACATCCAGGTTCGCCGCCAACGCCTCGCCGGTCTGGATCAGACCGTTGAGCCCCGCCTCCACAGTGCCGGCCAGGGTGCCGCCCACGTTGAGCAGATCCGACAGCCCGGCACTCAGGCCGCCCTCGAGGGCCGCGCCCAGCGAACTCAGACCCGCAAGCGATGCGCTCAGTCCACCGGAGAGGGCCAGACTCAGCGAGCCGCCCAGCCCGGACAGCGCCACACCGATGTCCCCGGCCAGCGAAGCCCCGGTCTGGACCAGACCGTTGAGGCCGGCGCCCAGGGTGGTCAGCACGGCCACCCCCGTCTGATACAGGCCCGGGAAGGCGACGCCCAGGCTGGCCTGCAGAGCAGTGGTCAGAGCGGCACTGATCTGGGCTGTGGCATTGGCCCAGATGGTTGCCAAGTCGGCCCCGACCTGCAGCAGCCCGTTGAGGCCGGCACCAAGCTCGGCGCTCAGCATCGCGCCGGTGCTCAACAGACCAGTGAGGCCCGTCTGCAGGCTCGCCACCAGCGCCGCGGGCAGGCCCAGCAGTCCGGCCAGGCCGGAGAGATCGGCGCTGATCGCCAGCTGCAAGGCCACGCTCAGCGACCCGCCCAGCTCGGACAGCGCCGCGCCGAAGTTGGTCGCGAACGACACACCCGTTTGCAACAGGCTGTTCAGCCCGGCACCCAGATCGCCGAGGACGGCGCCGCCGGTGCTCAGCAGACCCGATAGCCCGCTGTTGAGCGCGGTCACCAGGGTGGCGCCCAGCTGACTTAACCCGTTCAGTGAGCCGCTGAGAGCTAGCGACAGCGCCACGTCCAGCGAGCCACCCAGACCGGACAGGGCCGCGCCGAAGTCGCCGGCCAACGACACCCCGGTCTGCAGCAACCCGGCCACGTCGCTGCCCAGGCCGTAGAGCAGGGCGCCGCCGGCGTCGAGGCTGGCGTGGAGGGCCGCACTCAGCGACCCGCCCAAGCCATTTAGTGTCGCCCCGATCCCGGCCACGACCGATCCGCCGGTCTGGAGCAGCGCATTGAGGCCCGCGCTCAGGTCGCCGGCCAGCATTCCGCCCGCGTTCAGCAGGCCGGTGAGTCCGCCGCTCAGGCCCGCCTGGATGGCCGCACCCAGCTGGTCCAGGCCGGCCAGCGAACCACTCAGCCCCAATGACAGCGCCACGCTGAGCGAACCGCCCAGATCGTCGAGGGCGGCGCCGATGTCGCCGGCCACCGACGCCCCGGTCTGCACCAATCCGATGAGGCTGTCACCGAGGTTGGTCAGCAACGCCCCACCGGTGCTGTACAGGCTGCTGAGGCCGCCGCTCAAAGCCGCACCCACGTTCGCCAGGTCCGCCAGCCCGCTCGTGATGCTGGCCGACAATGCCGCACTCAGCTGGGCCGCCAGGCTACCGTTGACGAGCGCCGAAAAGGCCAGACCGGCGTCGGCGCTCAATGTGGCACCGGCGCTCGACAGCAGCGCGCCACTGGTCTCCAGCGCCGTTCCGAGCGTGACGATGGCCCTGCCGGTCTGTACCAGGCCGCCGCCGATGCCTTGCAGCAGGACACCGCCGGTCTGCAGGACGAACCCGCCGACCCCGGCGCCGAGCGCGGTCCCCAGTGCGGCACCGATGCTGCCCGCGATGCTGGTGCTCAGCGCCCCGCTGATTTCGGTGCCCAGATAGGAAATCGTGCCGCCGATCTCCGTCGTCATGGAACCGGCGCCTTCCAGCAGGGCGGCACCGTTGCGTACCTCGGCGCTGGCGTATGCGGCCGCGCTGCTGGTCAGCTTGCTGACGAAGTCGCTGTGGAAAGCCGCCGCTTGCGCGTGGAGGGACTGATATTGCTCGCCGAACTCGCCGAACAAGTTCGCGATGGTCAGCGATATCTCGTCCTGGGCGGCCGGCATCACAGCCGTCGTCGGGGCGATGATCGTCGCCGTCACCTCGTCCAGCGCCGAGCGGATACCGGCGAGATCCTGGGCCGCCGTTTCCACCAGATCCGGCACCATGTTCACGAACGACATCTGTCATCTCCCCTCGCCAATGAACGAAATATGACTCCACGAGCCCGAACCACCCATAGATGACATCGAAGCCTACTGGCCGCGCCATCCAGCTAAATCGAAAACAACCGT
>JAQTVU010000159.1 GCA_028706695.1 Mycobacterium sp. | reverse complement strand
CCGAGTGCCCTCGTAGATGCAGTCGACCGGGCACTCCTCGATACATGCCTTGTCTTTGATGTCGACGCAGGGTTCGGCGATCGTGTACGTCACAAACCTCTCCTCATGTACTGCTTGCACTGCTACTGCTTGCACTGCTATGTGGGCTGCCGTTTCGCTCACCGCAGGCCCCTCCGGTCCCGGTGGGCGAGCGTTTCGGTTACTGATACTAGACGTTGCACACACGTCGCCCGCCGGGCACGCCGATCGAGTGGGCCGGGAACCCGATTTGATACCATCGATGTGATAAATATCACCTAGATGCCGTTCGCCCGGTCTGTTTCGCCGGTTCGTTAGGCCCCCTTACTTCACTTCCTCAAGAGGACAATTTGGCGAGAATCCGTACGATAGGAACAATCCGGCGGTGGCTGGTAGTGTCGACGAGGCGGTCACCAGTTTGCGCAATGCCGTGACCGCCCGTTCGGCGGTTTGTTGCGATTGGGAAGGTTTCCACAAATGGTGAGGCTGTCGTTGACCAAATTTGCTGTTGCGGTTGGCGGTGCGGCATTGGCGTTGACCGCCGCCGCCGGGGTCGCGTCCGCGGACCCAGACCTGGGACCGATCATCAACACCACCTGCAATTACGGCCAGGTGATGGCGGCGCTGAATGCGACAGCACCGGGTGCCGCCGCGCAGCTGAACTCATCTCCGCTCGCCCAGAACTACCTGCGTCAGTTCCTCGCCTCGGCGCCGCCGCAGCGCGCGGCGATGGCTCAGCAGGTGCAGGCGATGCCCCAGGCCGCGCAGTACTTCAACGTCGTCCAGCAGGTCGCCGGCACCTGCAACAACTACTGACCCGGCGCTCCGTTGGCCGCGGGGCGGCCGCGCGGCATGAGGATCGCGCGCCGTTGACAGCGTTCCAGCATGGCCGGGTTTTGCGGCTCGGTCATCGTCAATCATGCTCACCCGGGTGACGTGGCCGTGCGCGGCTAAGCGACCAGCGTGGCGTAGGTGGTGGTGCGTCGGCGCGCCGGGCGACCGATGCCTTCGGCTATCGCGGCCAGTTCGGCCGGCGTCTTCGAGGAGCCGTGCTCGGAGCCGGCCATGCGGGAGATGGTTTCCTCCATCAGCGTGCCACCCAGGTCGTTCGCGCCGCCCGTCAGCATCGCCTGCGTGCGCTGGACGCCGAGTTTCACCCAGCTGGTCTGGATGTGGGAAATGCGACCGTACAACATGATTCGCGCCAGGGCGTGGACCGCGCGGTTGTCGCGGTGGGTGGGCCCGGGGCGCGCCGCGCCGGCCAGATACAGCGGCGAATTCTGGTGCACGAACGGTAACGGCACGAACTCGGTGAAACCGCCGGTGCGGTCCTGGATTCCGCGTAACACGTTGAGGTGGCCCACCCAGTGCCGCGGGCTGTCCACATGCCCGTACATCATCGTCGACGACGACCGCAGGCCCACCTCGTGCGCCGTGGTAACGATGTCGACCCACATCGACGTCGGTAACTTGCCCTTGGTGAGCACCCAACGCACCTCGTCGTCCAGGATTTCGGCGGCGGTGCCGGGGATGGTGTCCAGCCCGGCCTCGCGCAGACCGACCAACCATTCACGAATGCTCAACCCGCTTTTCACCGCCCCGTTGGCGATCTCCATCGGGGAGAACGCGTGCACGTGCATCGACGGCACCCGGGCCTTGACGGCGCGCACCAACTCGGCGTACCCGGTGACCGGCAGTTCGGGATCGATGCCGCCCTGCATGCACACCTCGGTAGCGCCCTGCAGGTGCGCCTCCCACGCGCGCTCGGCAACCTCTTCGGTGGACAGCGAATACGCATCGGCGTCACCCTTGCGCTGCGCGAACGCACAGAACCGGCAGCCGGTGTAGCAGACGTTGGTGAAGTTGATGTTGCGGTTCACCACAAAGGTCACGTCATTGCCGACGGCGTCACGTCGCAACGAATCCGCCAGTGCGACAACAGCTTCCAGCGCCCGGCCGTCGGCGGTGGCCAGCGCCAGATACTCGCCGTCGGAGCAGCCGGCCGGATCGCGTTCGGCCGCCCGCAACGCTGCCAGCACGCCGGTGTCGATGCGTTCGGGAGCGCGCGCGGCCAACTCTTGCACGCGCGCACGGATCGATTCCCAGTCACCGAAAGCGCTGTCGAGGTCGCTGCGAGCCGCGGCGTTGCGGCCCTCGGTATCGATCGCCGCGTTGAGATCGACCCGGCCGGCGGACTCCATGTCATCGGGCTCCTGCCACGGCAGGCCCACCGGAGTGACGTCGCGGGCCAGCCCGGTCGCCGGATCGGCCAGCGCCATGACATGGCCGCGCACCCGCGGGTCGATCCAGGCCGCGCCCGCCTGAACGTATTTGGGCTGTGCGGTCAACCGCTGCACCAAGTCGTAGCCCGCCCCCGCGGTGACGGCGGCCAACTCGTCCACGGCCGGCCAGGGCCGTTCGGGGTTGACGTGGTCGGGGGTCAGCGGGGAGACGCCGCCCCAGTCGTCGACGCCGGCGGCAACCAGTGCCAGGCACTGGTCACGCGAGACCAGGTTCGGCGGTGCCTGGATACGCATGCCCGGCCCGAGCACCAACCGCGCCACCGCCACGGTCGCGACGTAGTCCTCGATCCCGGCGTCGGGCGCTGCGGCCATCGGCGTGTGTTGCTTGGCCCGGAAGTTCTGCACGATCACTTCCTGCACGTGCCCGAACTCCTTGTGGCACTTTCGAATCGCGTGCAAAGTGTCGGCACGCTCGGGCACGGTCTCACCGATACCCACCAGCAGGCCGGTGGTGAACGGAATCGACAGCCGGCCCGCGTCGGTCAGAGCGCGCAGCCGGACGGCCGGATCTTTGTCCGGACTTCCATGGTGCGCAAGCCCTTTGGTCTCGAACAGGCGTCGCGACGTCGTCTCGAGCATCATTCCCATCGACGGCGCCACGGGCTTGAGCCGCGACATCTCCGACCAGCTCATCACGCCGGGGTTCAGGTGCGGCAACAGCCCGGTCTCCTCCAGCACGCGGATCGCCATCGCCCGCAGGTAGGACAGCGTGGAGTCATAGCCACGTTCGCCAAGCCACGCACGCGCTTCCGGCCAGCGGTCTTCGGGACGGTCGCCGAGGGTGAAAAGCACTTCCTTGCAGCCCATCTCGGCACCGCGCCGGGCCACCTCCAGAATGTCGTCGGGCTCCAGATACATGCCGACGCCGCGGGCGCGCAATTTGCCCGGAACACTGACAAAGGTGCAGTAATGGCAGTTGTCGCGGCACAAACGCGTGAGCGGGATGAACACCTTGCGCGAATAGGCGATCGGCAGCCGCCCGTTGGGGCCGCGCCGTCCGGCCGACTGCAGGCCCGCGTCGCGCACCCGCGCCGCGCTCGCGCACAGGTCGGCCAGGTCCGCGCCGCGCGCGGTCATCGCGACGGCCGCCTCCTCGACGTTCAGCGCGACGCCGTCCCGCGCCCGTCGCAACACCCGCCGCAGCGCCGACGCGCCGGCCTTGGGCGGGACGACGGGGTTCGGCAGGGCGGTGGGCTCGCAACCCGGTGTCAGCGGCACCCCGGTGTGACTTCCCCCCGCTCGAAGCTCATCCGAGCGGCCCAACATCTGAAACCCCTGGGCAACGATGCATACGCGCAACAGTAGCGCCAGGACGTCGGTGGCATGCGGTCGACCAGCCAGGCGCAACGACGGGACCCGCAAGTCGACCGCCACCTGCACCGACATCCTGTCAATGGCCTGTGAACACGATACGATCTAGCGGACTACCGGTGCCCGCGCCGTCGGGAAGCAAAATGAGGTGGCGAGATGACGTTCCTGCTCGCGGCGCCGGAGGCGCTGGCCGAGGCCGGCTCGGATCTGGCCGCTCTCGGGTCGGCGATCACCGCGGCCAACGCCGCAGCCGCGGCACCGACGACCGGCCTGCCGGCCGCGGCCGCCGACGAGGTCTCGACCCAGCTCGCCGCGTTGTTCTCCCAACACGGGCACGGTATGCAACAGCTCACTGCGCGACTGGCGGCGTTTCACGAGCAATTCGTCGAGGCATTGACATCGGCGGCGAGCACGTATGCGGCCGCCGAGGCGAACGCCGCGCAGACATTGGCCAACGCGATCGACAAACCCGCAGAGCTGTTGCGGGGGAATCCGCTGATCGGCAGCGGCGCCGCCACCGCGCTGCTGCACGTGACCGGCGGGGTCGGCGCTCCATCCGGTACCGGCGCGCAGCTGGCCCCGGCCGCCATGACCAGCGCCGCGTTGATACCCGCGGCGAACGCGCTGGCGCCCATCGGTGACGCGATCGAGGCCGCCTACCTGACCGTCGAGCCGTGGGCCCAGTACGGCATCAACCTTCTGTCCTGGGCCGTCGGTTACCTGCCCCTGATCGGGATCCTGGCCCCCCAGCTCAACTACTTCTATTGCCTTTTCCAGCCCGCTGTGCAGAGTCTGCTGTTCAACACCGTCGACTTTATCGATGGGACAGTCACTTTCAGCCAGGGGCTGGCCAGCATCCAGATGGCCACCACGGCATCGATCGACCAGTTCATCACCCTGGAGACGACCTGGATCTACAGCTTCTTCCCGCCCTCGCCGCCGCTGGGGACCGACGTACCGTAGCCGGTTCGGCAACCGCGGTCGCGCCGCCACAATACCCACACCGGCGGCGCCACGCCCGACACGATCAGCAGCAACGCCCCGTAGGCCATCAGGCCCCGGCCCCCGAGGATCAGGTCGTCGTTGGGCCCGCCCATGCTGATGATCCCGACGGTGATCAGCCACGTCCAGAGCGGCACCGCGGCCACCCGCGGCGAGCGTGCCCACTGACCGGCCGCCCACACCAGGGCCGCATTGACCAAGCCGCTGATGAGTCCGCCGATGGGAAAGGGGACACTGCCGATGTAGAGGGGCAGCATGATCGCGCCCGCGATTGCCGACAACACGCCGTCGACGGCCAACAGCAGCAGCACAACGACACGGACGGCCGAGTCAGCGCCGTCCTCCTCGACGGACGACGCGGCGCTCGGCTTGGTTGCGGTCAGGTCGCGACGCTATCGGATTTGGGGGTCAATCGAGTCGAAGACCCGCTGGAAGCTGTCGCGTCGGTCCTGCCGATGCCGCACATCAGGGTCCATGCCCGGGTCCATGCGAAGTCCTTCCGTGACTGCTTGACTGGCAGCCTACCGCGTCAGACCGCCGGTGAAATCAAGCCCGGCAAGCAGATCCGTTTCCCAGCCGCGCTCGTCGCGATCCCCAGCGCTGCCGGCGGCCAGAACGTAGTGCTCTTCGGCCAGGATCGGCAGCGCGATGTCGTTCGACAGCGCAACCGCCCGGCCGGTCGGCCCGACAACCACCTGGGTGGCGTGCGCGGCCAGCGCCGCCTTCTTGGCGGCGCACGCCTCGGGGTCGGCCGCCACGACGGCGTCGATGGCGTCGTCGCCGAATCCGAAGGCGAACGCCGCTGCGGGCGGCAACGTCCATTCCGGTCGGAGGTCGGCGCGGGTCAGCGCGTCCAGACCCGCGGTGAATGCGCTCAGCGCGAAGACCGACCAATAGAATTTCGGCACCGACCACGGCCGGCCCGGGTGATCGGTGGTCGCCGCGGCCGCCGCCACCGCCGCCGTCGTCACGGCGTGGGTGTGGACGTGGTCGCGATGTCCGTAGCCCCCGTCGGGGTCATAAGTGACGCCCACGTGCGGACGCAGCTCTCGGATGATGGCGACCAGCGCGCCGACGGCCTCGCGTTCGTCGGCGTCGATGAATCTCTGCTGACGTCGCCGCTCGGTGCCGGCCATGCCCGAGTCGCGCCAGCGGCCCGCCCCGCCGAGATAGACGGGCGCGTCAAGCCCCAGCGCGCGCAACGCCGCGGTGAGCTCGCCCACCCGGTAGCCGCCCAGTTGGTCGGCGCGATCCACGGCAAGCCCGGCCCACCGGTCCCCGATGACCTCGCCCTCTTCGCCAAGCGTGCAGGTGACGACGCACACCCGCGCCCCACGCGCGGCGTAGTGCGCAATGGTGGCGCCGTTGCTGAGGCTCTCGTCGTCGGGATGTGCGTGGACGAACAACAACCGCGGAATCTCACGCATGCAGGCACCCTACCGACCGCGACCGCCCCGGCCGCAATCGCCCGTAGTGTCCGGTAGCGTTTCTTATCCGGTTCCGCGATAAGTAGGAACGCCGACGGCTACTATCGAAAAATGCCGCAG
>JAQTVU010000158.1 GCA_028706695.1 Mycobacterium sp. | reverse complement strand
CGGGCGGCTGGCGTCACTGGTGTGGATGGAGTGACTCGCGATGGCGGTGCAGGGACCGGCCCGGGGAAACCGCGAACCGGAATTGACGCATGCGCTGGCCGCGGTGCGTTCGCGCCTTGCGGCCGCCGCCGAAGCCGCGGGACGCAACGTCGCGGAGATCGAACTCCTGCCCGTCACCAAATTGTTCCCCGCGACCGACGTGGCGATCCTGGCCCGATTGGGGGTGCGGGCCGTTGGCGAATCCCGCGAACAGGAAGCCTCGGCGAAGATCGCCGAGTTCGCCCGGCTGGCGGCTTCGGCGCGGTCGGGACTGGCGCCGATGAATTGGCACATGGTGGGGCACATTCAGCGGAACAAGGTCCGCGCCGTGGCCCGCTGGGCACACACCGTGCACTCGATCGACAGCGTGCGCCTGGTGACCGCGCTGGACCGGGCGGTGGCCGCGGCGCTGTCTGAGGGCCGTCGGCAGCACCGGCTGCGGGTCTACGTTCAGATCAGCCTCGACGGCGACCTGTCGCGCGGCGGGATCGACGTTCACGCACCGGGTGCGGTCGACGAGGTCTGCGCCCGGGTCGCGGACTCCAAAAACCTGGAATTGGTCGGCCTGATGGGCATCCCGCCGCTGAACTGGGATCCTGAGCGGGCCTTTGAGCTGCTGCAATCCGAGCACCGGCGGATGCTGCAGGCGCATCCAGACGCCATCGGGCTGTCGGCCGGCATGTCCGGCGACTTCGAGATCGCGGTCAAACACGGTTCCACCTGCGTGCGTGTCGGTACCGCGCTATTGGGTCAGCGGCCGCTACCGTCACCGTAAGTAGTCACACTAGTCACACCTTCGTCATGGACACCGCATCTCCCAGGGGCTAGAAGGGGTCAACACAATGAGTACTCTGCACAAGGTCAAGGCCTATTTCGGTATGGCCCCGATGGATGATTACGACGACGAGTACTACGACGACCGCGCACCCTCCCGAGGTTTGCCGCGTCCACGGTTCGACGACGGGTACGGCGGTCGCTACGAACGGCGCGACTACGAAGACCTCCGGGACCCGCGCGGTGAGCCGGCCGACTACGCGCCGCCGCCCGGGTACCGCGGCGGCTACGCGGACGAGGACCGGTACGGCGCCGTCCATCCCCGCGAGTTCGACCGCCCGGACATGGTCCGGCCCCGTCTCGGGTCGTGGTTGCGCAACTCCACCCGCGGGGCCCTGGCGATGGACCCGCGCCGAATGGCGATGATGTTCGAAGAAGGTCACCCACTGTCGAAGATCACCACCCTGCGGCCCAAGGACTACAGCGAGGCCCGCACCATCGGTGAGCGGTTCCGGGACGGCACCCCGGTCATCATGGACCTGGTGTCGATGGACAACGCCGACGCGAAACGGCTGGTCGATTTCGCGGCGGGGTTGGCCTTCGCGCTGCGCGGCTCGTTCGACAAGGTGGCGACCAAAGTATTCCTGCTGTCACCCGCCGACGTCGATGTCACCCCCGAGGAGCGTCGCCGGATCGCCGAGACCGGCTTCTACGCCTACCAGTAACCCCTCCACAACGGGTCCACAACGGGTCCACAACGGGATGCGGCAGCGGCGCGGCGGCCGCCCCGGCCCTCGACGAGGCCCGGCCGGCGTTTCTGCCGGTGCCCGGAGTCGGTACGCTGACGATGGTCGCTTAGCGTGCGACGCGTGACATCGTCATCGATAAGGTCGGGACTCCAGTTGGTGCTGTTCTTTCAGATCCTTGGGTTTGCGCTGTTCATCTTCTGGCTGCTGCTCATCGCCCGGGTCGTCGTTGAGTTCATCCGTTCCTTCAGCCGCGACTGGCGTCCGACCGGGATCACCGTGGTGATCCTGGAGATCATCATGTCGATCACCGACCCGCCGGTGAAACTGCTGCGTCGGCTGATTCCCCAACTGACGATCGGGGCGGTCCGCTTCGATTTGTCCATCATGGTGCTGCTGCTGGTCGCGTTCATCGGCATGCAACTGGCCTTCGGCGCGGCGGCGTGAGCCGCACTCCGGGCGGGCGACGGTTCGGCCACGTTTCCGCCTCGATTTGGCGCCGGCGATTTCAAAATTCTGAGAATTGGGATTTTATTTGGTCTCAATGTCTGAAAACCGTTGTTATTTGTTGGCCCAATCAGCAACTTTCGGGTCTGATGTGACACGATGGACCGCAGTTGCATGACGGCCAACGCTGCGTTCTACACTTTCCAGAACGTTTCACAGTGACCTGAGGGGACGAAACAATGCCGCTTACACCAGCCGACGTCCACAATGTGGCGTTCAGTAAGCCACCCATCGGCAAGCGGGGATACAACGAGGATGAGGTCGACGCCTTCCTCGATCTGGTAGAGGCCGAGCTGACACGGCTCATCGAGGAGAACTCCGATCTGCGTCAGCGGATCGAGGAGCTCGACCGGGAGCTGGCCGACACCGGTGGCGATGGCGGCGGTGGCACCGCCGCCCAGCCGACCCAGGCGATTCCCGTCGTCGAACCCGAGCCGGAGCCGGCCAAGCCGGCACCGGTGCCCGCGGTGGCACCGTCGGAAACCAACGAGGAGCGGGCCATGAAGGCCGCCCGGATCCTTACCCTGGCGCAGGACACGGCCGACCGGCTCACCAATACGGCCAAAGCCGAATCGGAGAAGATGCTCGCCGATGCGCGCGCCAACGCCGACCAGATCCTCAGCGAAGCCCGTCGCACCGCCGAGGCCACCGTCGCCGATGCCCGCCAACGTGCCGATGCGATGCTGACCGACGCCCGGACCCGCTCCGAAGCCCAATTGCGCCAGGCCCAGGAAAAGGCCGACGCCCTGCAGGCCGACGCCGAGCGCAAGCACTCCGAGATCATGGGAACCATCAACCAGCAGCGCACCGTGCTGGAGGGCCGTCTCGAACAGCTGCGCACGTTCGAGCGCGAGTACCGCACCCGGCTCAAGACCTACCTGGAATCCCAGCTCGAGGAACTCGGCCAGCGCGGCTCGGCCGCACCGGTGGACTCCAGCGCCGACGCCGGTGGCTTCGACCAATTCAATCGGGGCAGCAACTAGCGGATTTCGGCCCCGGGGCCTTGATTCCGCTTGTCGGCTGGAGGATGACCGATGTTGATCATCGCGCTGGTGTTGGCCCTCGTCGGCCTTGCCGCGCTGGTGTTCGCGGTCGTCACAACCAGCGAGCTGGTGGCCTGGGTGTGCATCGGCGCCAGCGTCTTGGGTGTGGTGTTGCTGATCATCGACGCACTGCGGGAGCGGGAGTTCCGGCGACGCCGCGCCAGGAACGAGAAGCGGCACGAGGAAGGCGCCGCCGAGGGGAAGCCGGAAGAACTGCCGAATCGCGAGGAACAGGGGTTCGAGGTCGCCGACACCGACATCAACGAGTCGTTCCGGGGAGCCGCCGGCGGCGAGGGGCGGGGTGAGGGGCGGGTAGTACCCGCCGACGGCCACCGCGACGACGCGGGGCGGTAGATTCGGCCGTCGGCCGCGGCCTCAGCGGGTCGGTGTCTTGAGCAAGTCACGAACTTCCTCGTCGGCGACCTGGTGAAAATCGGCATAGAGCTGCCCGACGGCTCGAAATCCGGTCGGCGTGGTCAGGCACACCGCGTCGTCGGCCTCCCGTGCGAGCGCGCGACAGCTCGACGCGGGTCCGACCGGCACCGCGACGACGATGGATTGCGGATCTGAGCTGCGCAGGGCCCGGACGGCCGCCAGCATGCTCGCACCGGTGGCGATGCCGTCGTCGACGAGGAGCACGATCTTTGCGTGCGGGTCGGTGATCGGGCGTCCGCCGCGGTAGGCCTGTTCGCGCCGGGTCAGCTCAGCCCGCTCCCTTTCGATCACCGCGTCGACCTGCTCGTCGGTCATCCCCAGGCTCGACAGCACGTCGTCGTTCATCACCAAAGCGCCGCCGCTGGCCAGCGCACCCATCGCAAGTTCGGCCGAGCCCGGTGCCCCCAGTTTGCGAACCAGGAATACATCCAGCGGGGCGTGCAGGGCCGCGGCGACCTCCCACGCGACGGGAACGCCGCCGCGGGCCAGGCCGAGGACCAGCACACCATCCCGTTCGCGGTATGCCGCCAGCTGCTCGGCCAGCGCGCGGCCGGCTTCGCGACGGTCGCGGAAATGCTGCGTCGCGGTTCGCCGAAGAAAGCTCGGTGGTTTCATGGTTCTGCTCCAGGCTACGGCTTTCCCCGATGCTCCGATGCAATGCGTCGGCGCTCCGGAAGTTGGTCGGGCTGACCGCCGCGTTTGGGTGGCGGCCCGGGACGTTTGCCCGACGCTCCGCGTCGGCGAGCTCGGGTTCGGTCCGATCCTGATTGCGGGCCGCTGCAGCGAGTGCGGGGTGCAGGCTTCGCGGTGGGCCAGGGGCCGACCATGCGGCGTCGCAGCCGTCCCGTAGCGCGGAAGGCCAGCGAACTCCCGGTCTCAACGGTGAGAAGTTTGACGAAGGCACTGGCGTCGCGGTAGACCAGCGGCACCGGCCAGCGCCGCTGGTCGCCGAGCCGGCCGGAGACCGACCGTCGCGGCCCGGGTCGACCCGCAGGCAACGGGCCGACACACCGATTCTCCGCGGTGCTGGCGACGCCGGGCCTGTCGGTCGAAAATCGATGGCGCGAGTAGGACGTCAAACGGAACGGGTCGTCCTTCGGCTGGCCGCACCAAGCCATCTGCTGCCTTGTCGGGTGGTCCACGCGCCGAAATTCATCCCGAAAAGGCCGAGTCCCATCCGTCGTTTCACGCGGTCGATCCCCCATCCCCGTAGCTAATGCCGCCCCGCAAGACTCACGCGACGCCCAGTCGATTAGCAAACGCCGAAACGTTTCCCTGGCCGGGTGTTGGTATAGCTAGCGCTGTGTGTTCAAGGAGGGCCGGAAGGGGGACTTGCCCTGCGACACGGGTTGTGACCTGGCGAGTCGGTATCTGGTCGTCGTCCGTGCCGGGGTCGAGCCGCCTCCGATGTCGAGCGGTCGGATCAGGGGTCGAGTTGGGCGGGGGCGACTCGGCATCCGGCGGCTCGGGCTCCGGTGTGCAGGCGTCGGTCCCAAACGGCGACGATCACGCCGGGTTCGCCGAGAGCCAACGCGCTGGCCAGATGAACGGCGTCGGCGCCGCGCAAGGCGTGGGCGCGGGCGAGGCGGCCGGAGTGCTGCTCAATCCGTGCGGTGAGTTCGACTGGGCGGGTGGAGGCCCAGAACTTTTTCCAGTCACGCTCGGTGCTGGCGAGCTCGGATTGGGTCAGGTCGTGATTGCGGGCTGCTGCAGCGAGTGCGGCGCGGACTTCGGGGTAGGCCAGGCGGCTGGACAATGCGGCGTCGCAGCCGTCCCAGAGCGCGGACGCCAGCGAGCTTCCTGTCTCGTTGGTGAGAAGTTTGACGAAGGCGCTGGCGTCGAAGTAAACGAGCGGCACCGGTCAGTCAGCGCCGCTCGTCGCTGACCCGGTCGGACACCGGCCGCCGCGGTCGGGGCCCGGACCGTCCCGCAGCGACGGGCCGCTGCCCGGCGGCCTTGCCGATCACACCTTCGGCCGTGAGGCGCTCCAAGGTGCCTGTGCTGTCCAGCGCAGCGAGTCGCGCCACCGGAATCCCCCGGTCGGTGATGACGACCTCCTCACCAGCCCGCGCTCGATCGAGCCAGTCGCTAAGGTGCGCGCGCAACTCGGTCACGGATACATCCACACCGTAAACTGTACACTTAATAAGCCATGATTTGTACATATAGCGGGAGCTAAGTGAAGTCCACCGGCACCGCTAACTTCACTTGACCGTACATCTCGGCCTGCACCTTGGGGCCTATCGACAGGCCTTAGCCAGCCCATCCAACGCCCGGGTTCGACCGGCGGGTGTCAGATGACCGATGAGGTCCGCGACCATCCTCCATTCGCCGGACGCCGAGGCGTCCTCGAGGACTCGGTCGGTCAAGCCGTCGACCGCGGCGACGATGTCGCTGTACGTCGACCGGGTGCGCGGAGTCGGCCAGCCCCGGCACCGGGGCCCGTTGGTGGATATTACGGCTGGTGAGGGCCATTGTTCCGGGGTTGGGTGAGCCATCGTTCCGTTGCGAGGTGAGCCACTATGCCGGTGGCTGGTGAGCCGTGGCGCCGCTGATGTTGTGGGTGCGACCGTTCGTCGGTCCGCGTCATTGGGACGCGGACGTGACGAAAGGGGTCGCCTTCGATGGTCGACTACAA
>JAQTVU010000157.1 GCA_028706695.1 Mycobacterium sp. | reverse complement strand
TGCGCCCGGGCAGGGTGAGCTCGCCGCCGTCGCGCGTGGTGTAGGTGCGGTCCTGGTTGAGCACCCGGGTGAAGACCTTGCCGTCCTTGTGCACCTCGGCGGTCAGGTCACCCCGGTTCAAGCCCAGCCAGTTGCGGTAGGCGTGGACCTTGTCGTCGGCGTCCACGGCCGACACGGCGTCCTCGAAGTCGATGATCGTGGTGACCGCCGACTCGAGCACCACATCCTTCACGCCGGCGGCGTCGGTCTTCCCGATGGGCGACTCCGGGTCGATCTGGATCTCGATGTGCAGGCCGTTGTTGGTCAGCAGCACCGCCGTCGGCGATTCCGCGGCACCGGTGTAACCGGCGAACCGACCGGGATCGGCCAGCCCGGTGGTCCCCTGGGACAAGGCGACCTGCAGCCGGCCGTCCGCCACGCTGAAGCCGGTAGCGTCGGCGTAGGAGCCCGACTCCAGCGGGACCGCCTCGTCGAGGAACTTGCGGGCGTAGGCGATCACCTCGTCGCCGCGGACCTTGTTGTAGCCGGTGCCCTTCTCGGCACCGTCGGTCTCCGGGATGACGTCGGTGCCGTACAGGGCGTCGTACAGCGAACCCCAGCGGGCGTTGGCCGCGTTGAGCGCGAAACGGGCATTGGTCACCGGCACCACCAGCTGCGGCCCGGCCGTGGTCGTGATCTCGGGGTCGACGTTGGCCGTGGTGATGGTGAAGTCGTCGGGTTCGGGAAGCAGATACCCGATCTCGGTGAGGAACTCCCGGTACGCGTCGGGGTCCAGGGGTTGGATGACGCGCTGCCGATGCCACTTGTCGATTTGGGCCTGCAGCTCGTCGCGACGGTTGAGCAGCGCCTGGTTCTGCGGGGTGAGACCGGCGACGACCTTGTCCACGCCCGCCCAGAAGTTGTCGGGGTCGATGTCGGTGCCAGGCAGGGCCTCGTTGTTGACGAAGTCGTAGAGCGCTCGGGCGACGCGCAAGGTCCCCACCGACACGCGATCAGTCATGTTTCTCCTCCGTAAAGGGGCCTGCTAGCACCTCCGGCCCTCATCTGGCCCTCGTCTGGCCATGTCATGCATCTCATCAGCGTCATCAGCCTACCGACCGGCAGTCCGACGGGCGTTGCCGCCCGACCCCGAACAGCACGTCGGGCCGCCAGAATCCCGCTAGCTCAGCTAAGCTAGAACCCGACGTTGGCACCGCGGCGGAACCTGAGGATCGCAAGAATCCCGGCAACGCGCGACGCGGGGTCGGGCCCTCGGCCCGCCGGCATTATTCCTGCACCGGTGGCCGTGGAGATCATACGGGCCGCGCCGGCTCTACCCGATGGCCGTGTCCCTATGCGTCGTGCATGGTCCCGACCAGCTCTTCCACCAAATCCTCCATCGCCACCATCCCGACCACGCCGCCCCCGTCGCCGGTCACCAGGGCCAGATGGCTGTTGTTGCGGCGCATCCGCGACAGCGCATCGGCCAGCGGCAGCGACGTGGGCACCCGCGGCAACCGGCGCACCAGCGCCGGGTCGATCACGGTCTGCGGGTTGCCGCCCAGGGTCAGCACGTCCTTGATGTGCAGGTAGCCGACGAACTGACCGCCCAGCCCGGCGATGGGGAAGCGTGAGTAACCGGTCTGGGCCAGGGCCTGCTCGACGGCCCCGACCGTCGGCCCGGTGCCCGCCGCGGCCACCGGCACCGCCCGGATGCCGGCGAGCGGGACCGCGACGTCGCCGACCACCCGGGTGCGCAGCCGCAGCGCCCGGGTCAGCCGACTGTGCTCCTCGGGGTCCAACAAACCCTCGGCCACCGACTCGGCGATCAGCGCACCGAGCTCGGCGGTGGAGACCGCGATCTCCAGCCCGGTCTTGGGTTCGACGCGCAGGGCGCGCAGCACCGCGTTGGCGCACTCGTTGTAGACGACGATGAACGGCCGGGCGATCCGCACGTAGGCCAGATACGGCGGCACCAGCAGCATCGCGGTGCGCTCCGGGCCCGCCAGCGCGATGTTCTTGGGCACCATCTCACCCAGCAGCACATGCAGGATCACCACGATCGCCAGCGCGATGGCAAACGACACCGTGTGCAGCACCGCCCGGTGCATGCCGGCCAGCCGGAACATCGACTGCAGCAGCTCGAAGACCGCCGATTCGCCGGTCCGGCCCAGCAGCAGCGAGGCCGCCGTGATGCCCAACTGGGCCCCGGCCAGCATGGACGAGAGCTGCTCCCCGGCTCGGATCACCGTCACCGCCCGGCCTTGGCCCTGCTCTGCCAGCGCTTCAAGGCGGTCTCGGCGGGCCGAGATCAGCGAGAACTCCGCTCCGACGAAGAAGGCGTTTACCGCGATCAGCAGCAGGGCAAGCAGCACGCCGAGCGCCGCGCCGAGGGCATCGTCCATCACCGACCCCGCCCCGCCGGCGGTTCGCCATGACCGCCCGGATCGGCCAGCTCCAGCAGGTCGATGCGGCGGCCGTCCATCCGGACCACCGTGGCCTGCCAAGATCTCGAGGTGTCCGGCAGGCCGTCGGCGTCCAGCCCGGTCAGCTCCACCGTTTCCCCGGCCACCGGGATGTGGCCGAGCTCGCGAAGCACCAGTCCGCCGATCGTCTCGTAGGGCCCTTCCGGCGCGCGGAAACCGGTGGCGGCGGCCACCTCGTCGATGCGCAGCAGCCCCGAGACCCGCCAGCCGCGTCCGGCCGCGACCACGTCCGGGGTCGCGTCGTCGTGCTCGTCGCGGACGTCGCCGACGATCTCCTCGATCAGGTCCTCGACGGTCACCATGCCCGCCGTGCCGCCGTACTCATCGACGACCATCGCGGTTTGCAGGGGGTTGGCCCGGATCAGCGCCATCACCGCGTCGCCGTCCAGCGTCGACGGCACCACGGGGACGGGTTGTACGAGCGTGATGAGCAGCGTGTGTTTGCGGTCGGCCGGCGGGATCGCGAACACTTGTTTGACGTGCACGATGCCGGCGGTTTCGTCGAGGTCGCCGGCGACGATGGGGAACCGCGAGTACCCGGACTCGGCGGCGGTGGCGACCAGGTCGGCGACGTTGTCGTCGGTCTGCAGTGCCACGATCTTCGACCGCGGGGTCATCAGCTCTTCGGCGGTCAGCGCGCCGAACTGCAGCGATCGCCGCACCAGCGCGGCGGTGCCGGCGTCCAGGGCGCCGATCCGCGCCGAGGTGCGCACCAGCGAGAGCAGCTCCTGTGGTGAGCGCGCCGACCGAAGTTCCTCGGCGGGTTCCATGCCCAGCTTGCGCACGATCCAGTTAGCCGCACCGTTGGTCAGGCGGATGGCCGGGGTGAGCAGCAGCGAGAACACCAGCTGCGCGCCCGCGACGGTGCGCGCGGTCGACAGCGGGCGGGCCATCGCCAGATACTTGGGGACCAGTTCACCGAACACCATCGACACCGACGTGACGACCACCATCACCAGGAACGTGGTGATCCCCTCGGCCAAACCGTCGGACACCCCGATCGCGTCCAGCCACGAATGCGGCAGGTGGGCGACCAGGGGCTCGGTCAGGTAACCGGTCACCAGCGTGGTGATGGAGATGCCCACCTGGGCCCCGGACAGCTGAAAGGACAGCCTGTTCTGGGCCTGCTGGATCAAGCGGTCCCGGCGCGCACCGGCGCGGGCGTTGGCGTCGACGAAGGTGCGGTCCAACGCGGTCAGGGAGAATTCGGCCGCGACGAAGACCGCGTTGCCGAAGATGAGCGCGGCGACGGCCAACACGCTGACCACAGCTGCGGCGATGTTCATCGCGGAGCCGTCACGGCTATCCCGGCGGACCGGGCGACGTTGCAGGTGACCGCCTCCCCCGGACGTCCAGGATCAGCATGGAACCCCGACGCGTGCCTGCGGCACGTCATCCCTTTCGCTCGAGCCGCGCAGCGCTTTGCCGCGGACCTGAAGTTCACAGGAATTCACATGGTAGCGAAAAGCGCCGGCGGGGCGTGCGGCGCGTCACCAGCCCAGCGGCAACGGGTGTCCTTCGGCGAAGCCCGCGGCAGACTGCACACCGACGACGGCCCGCTCGTGCAGCTCGGCCAGGCTGGCGGCGCCGACATAGGTGCAGGTGCTGCGGACGCCGGCGGTGATGTGGTCGAGCAGGTCCTCCACGCCGCCACGCTCGGGATCCAGATCCATCCGCGAAGCGGAGATGCCCTCCTCGAACAGGGCCTTGCGGGCGCGCTCGAAGGCGGTGTCGGCGCCGCTGCGGGCGACCACCGCCCGCTTGGACGCCATGCCGTAGCTCTCCTTGTAGGGCTGGTTGTCCCGGTCGCGCAGCAGATCCCCGGGTGACTCGTAGGTGCCGGCGAACCACGACCCGATCATGACGTTGGACGCCCCGGCGGCCAGGGCCAGCGCCACGTCACGCGGATGGCGTATCCCGCCGTCGGCCCACACGTGCCCGCCCAGCGGCCGCGCGGCGGCGGCACATTCGAGCACAGCCGAAAACTGCGGGCGGCCAACTCCGGTCATCATCCTGGTGGTGCACATCGCGCCCGGTCCGACGCCGACCTTGACGATGTTCGCCCCGGCGGCGAGCAGGTCGCGGGTGCCCTCGGCCGACACCACATTGCCCGCCACCAACGGCGCCCCCAGGTCCAGGGAGGAGACCAGCCTGATCGCGTCCAGCGCCTTGGCCTGATGTCCGTGTGCGGTGTCGATGACCAGCACGTCGACGCCCGCCTCGGCGAGCGTCCGAGCCCTGGACCCGACGTCGCCGTTGATGCCGACGGCCGCCCCGATCCGCAGCCGGCCGTGGGCGTCGGTGGCCGGGGTGTAGAGGCCGGTGCGGATCGCGCCGGTGCGCGTCAGCACGCCCGACAGGCTGCCGTCGGCGGCTGTCACCACGGCCACCCCGACCGGAGCGTGCTCGAGCAGGTCGAAGATCTTGCGGGGCTCCGTGCCCACCGGGGCGGTGACGAAGTCGGACATCATCACGTCGCGCACCCGGGTGAAGCGGTCGATGCCCAGGCACGACGATTCGCGGACCAGGCCGATCGGGCGGCCCTCGAAGACCACGACGGCCGCCCCGTGCGCCCGCTTGTGGATCAGCGCGATCGCGTCGGACACCGAGTCGTCGGGCGCCAGCGTCACCGGGGTGTCGACGACCAAGTCCCGGCTCTTGACGAAGGAGACCGTTCGCTGCACGGCCGTGATCGGGAGGTCTTGCGGCAGAATCACGATGCCGCCGCGCCGTGCGACGGTCTCGGCCATCCGCCGCCCGGCCACCGCGGTCATGTTGGCGACCACGATCGGGATGGTGGTGCCCGAGCCGTCGCCGGTGGATAGGTCCACGTCGAAGCGCGAGGCGACGTCGGAGCGGTTCGGCACGATGAAGACGTCGTTGTAGGTCAAGTCGTATCGGGGCCGGTGCCCCTCAAGAAACCTCATCGCGGTCGCCCCACCTGTCCAGCCCCCTTGTCCAGCCCCGGCTATGCGGGCACTTCGGTGCGGTCCGCGCTCCATAGGGTGTGGAATTTGCCCGGCGCGTCGATCCGCCCGTAGGTGTGGGCGCCGAAGAAGTCGCGCAGGCCCTGGGTCAGCGCGGCCGGCAGCCGCTCGGCGCGGAGCGCGTCGTAGTACGACAGCGCCGAGGAGAAGCCCGGGATCGGAATACCCAGCTGCGTGGCGCCGACCACCACGCGACGCCAGCCGTCGATCGACGATTCGATCGCGCTGCGGAAGTAGGGGGCCACGAGCAAGGTGGGCAGCTCGGGCTGGGCGTCGAACGCCTCCTTGATGCGGTTGAGGAATTTCGCCCGGATGATGCAGCCGCCGCGCCAGATGGTCGCCAGGTCGCCGGGGACGATGCCCCAGTCGTATTCGGCGCTGCCGGCCTGGATCTGGTTGAAGCCCTGCGCGTAGGCGATGATCTTCGATGCGTACAGGGCCTGACGGACGTCCTCGGTGAACTGCCCGGCATCGGCGGGCTTGGCGCTCAGCTCGCCGGAGGCCAGCCCGATGGTGGCCCTGCGTTGGGTCACCGCACCCGACAGCGCGCGGGCGAACACCGCCTCGGCGATGCCGGTGACCGGGACACCCAGGTCCAGGGCCGACTTCACCGTCCAGCGTCCGGTGCCCTTCTGCTCGGCCTCGTCCAGGATGACGTCGACGAGCGGCTTGCCGGTCTTCGCGTCGGTCTGGCGCAGCACCTGCGCGGTTATCTCGATCAGGTAGCTGCCCAGTTCGCC
>JAQTVU010000156.1 GCA_028706695.1 Mycobacterium sp. | reverse complement strand
CTCCTCGACGAGGCGGTTGGACAGGATGATCGCGTCCTCGTAGTTGTGGCCCTCCCACGGCATGATCGCCACCAGCAGGTTCTTGCCGAGCGCCATCTCACCGTTTTGGGTGCACGGGCCGTCGGCGATCACCTGGCCGGCCTCGACCCGGTCTCCCGCGTCGACGATCGGTGACTGGTTGGCACACGTGCCGTGGTTGGAGCGGGCGAACTTGCGCATCCGGTAGGTGTGCCGGGTGCCGTCGTCGGCCATCACGGTGATGTAGTCGGCGGAGACCTCCTCGATCACCCCGGCCTTCTCGGCGACGACGACGTCGCCGGCATCGATCGCCGCGCGCAACTCCATGCCGGTGCCCACCAGCGGCGCCTCGCTGCGCACCAACGGAACCGCTTGACGCTGCATGTTGGCGCCCATCAGGGCACGGTTAGCGTCGTCGTGCTCGAGGAACGGGATCATCGCGGTCGCCACCGACACCATCTGGCGCGGCGAGACGTCCATGTAGTCCACCTCGGACGACGGCACGTATTCCACCTCGCCCGCCTTCCGGCGGACCAGGACGCGCGACTCCTCGAACCGGCCGTTGTCGTCGATCGGCGAGTTGGCCTGCGCCACGACGTGGCGGTCCTCCTCGTCGGCGGTCAGGTAGTGGATCTCGTCGGTAACGACCCCGTCCACGACCTTCCGATAAGGCGTCTCGATGAACCCGAACGGGTTGACCCGGGCGTAGACCGACAGCGAGCCGATCAGACCGATGTTGGGACCCTCCGGGGTCTCGATCGGGCACATGCGGCCGTAGTGCGACGGGTGCACGTCGCGGACCTCCAATCCGGCGCGCTCACGCGACAGACCACCCGGTCCCAGCGCCGACAGGCGGCGCTTGTGGGTGAGCCCCGACAGCGGGTTGTTCTGGTCCATGAACTGCGACAGCTGGCTGGTGCCGAAGAACTCCTTGATCGCGGCGACCACCGGCCGGATGTTGATCAGGGTCTGCGGCGTGATCGCCTCGACGTCTTGCGTGGTCATCCGCTCTCGGACCACCCGCTCCATCCGCGACATGCCGACCCGGATCTGATTTTGGATCAGCTCGCCCACCGTGCGCAGCCGGCGGTTGCCGAAGTGGTCGATGTCGTCGGTCTCCACCGGCACCTCGACGCCTCCGGGCACGGTCATGACGGCGGGCTGGCCATCGGTACGGGTGTGGTGCAGCCGCACCAGGTACTCGATGGTGGCGACGACGTCCTCCTGGGTCAGCGTGGTGGTCGACGGCCGGGCCGCGCTGTCCGGGTTCAGGCCAAGCTTCTTGTTGACCTTGTAGCGGCCGACACGGGCCAGGTCGTAGCGCTTCTCCTTGAAGAACAGATTCTCCAGCAGCGTCTGCGCCGACTCCTTGGTCGGCGGTTCGCCCGGGCGCAGCTTGCGGTAGATGTCCAGCAGGGCCTCATCGGTGCCGACGGTGTTGTCCTTCTCCAGCGTCGAGATCATGATCTCGGAGAAGCCGAACCGCTCGACGATCTGCTCATTGGTCCAGCCCAAGGCTTTGAGCAGCACAGTCACCGGCTGCCGGCGTTTGCGGTCGATGCGCACCCCCACGGTGTCGCGCTTGTCGACGTCGAACTCCAGCCACGCGCCCCGGCTGGGAATCACCTTGACGCTGTGCAGCAGCTTCTCGGTGGACTTGTCGATGGTCTCGTCGAAGTACACCCCGGGCGAGCGCACCAGCTGGCTGACGACCACACGCTCGGTCCCGTTGATGATGAAGGTGCCCTTCTCAGTCATCATCGGGAAGTCGCCCATGAACACCGTCTGGCTCTTGATCTCACCGGTGTTGTTGTTGATGAACTCGGCCGTGACGAACAATGGGGCCGCGTAGGTCACGTCCTTGTCTTTGCACTCGTCGACGGGCGCCTTGACCTCGTCGAACCGTGGGTCGGAGAAAGACAGCGACATCGAACCCGAGAAATCCTCGATCGGCGACAGCTCCAGCAGCACCTCTTCGAGGCCACCCACCGGGTTGTCGTCGCCGCGGGCGATCGCCGACTCACGCCAGCGCGGCGATCCGATCAGCCACTGGAACGAGTCGATTTGGACGTCGAGCAGTCCGGGAACCTCGAGCGGTTCGCGGAGCTTCGCGAAGGAGATTCGGTTGGGGGCTCCGGGTACGGAGCTGTTAGAACCTGCTGGGCGAGAAGAGTCGGTCTTGCTCTGGCCGAAATCTGCCAAGATGCATCCTTCCAGCACCTCATGCGACTTGCGAAACCCGGCGATCGCCGGGTCTGTTCGCCGCGAAATTGTGTCGGTTAGGCTGGCGAACGATCTGTCCAGATCTCACGCACGCAACTAGTCAGCCGAGCCGTAGAACAACTCAGGCTAGAGACCACAATGTCAAGTGGCGGGTGAGGTGGGCAGGAAGTAGCCAGCGCAACGTCCAACAATAGCGCAGGACGGCGCATTCATCAACTACCCGTAGCTTCCCGCCCTTGGGGGCATCGGCGCTGGCTGGCATCTCGACTCTCCCGTGGACACATGCTGCCCAACAGATTGGCCCGTTTCCGCCTCGCCGTCAAGGGTCGGATCGGCAAGTTGCAGGGAATTATTGTTAAAAGTGCGGTGCGGACAGCTGGGCGGGCAGCCCTGCGGACACGTTGGGCACCGGGCTGTCCCCGCTAGTCGCCGAACTGGTGGGCCCGGTATCTGTGCGTTCCCTCGAGGTCGTCGAGGATCGCGGCCTGGGCCTTCTTCGGCAGCGTGTGCAACATCTCGCGCACCCGGGCCTGGCGCCGGGCGACCGCCTTGCGCTCCGGCATGCCCGGGGTCGCGGTGATCTGCGGCGGCACCCCTTCGATCTCCTCCACACCACCGGCGTGATGACCGGCGTCGAGCATGGCCTGCTCCTCGGCCATGGTGGCCTCGTCCTTCTCCTCGGACATGCCGATCGGGCCGATGCGGCGGCCGTTGAGGAACTGCCGCACCACCGGCTCGTCGCTGGTCAGCAGCACCTCGCGGGGCCCGAACATAACCAGCTTGCGACGGAACAGCATGCCCATGTTGTCCGGGACGGTGCGGGCGATGTTGATGTTGTGCGTCACGATCAGGATGGTCGCGTCGATCTGGGCGTTGATGTCGATGAGCAGCTGGCTCAAGTAGGCGGTGCGGACCGGGTCCAGACCGGAGTCGGGCTCGTCGCAGAGGATGATTTGCGGGTCGAGCACCAGAGCGCGGGCCAGGCTGGCACGCTTGCGCATACCGCCAGAGATCTCACCGGGGAACTTCTTCTCGTCACCGCTCAGGCCGACCATGGACAGCTTCTCCATGACGATGTCACGGATCTCGCTTTCCTTCTTCTTGGTGTGCTCGCGCAGCGGAAAGGCGGCGTTGTCGAAAACGTTCATCGAACCGAACAACGCGCCGTCCTGGAACATCACGCCGAACAGGGTCCGGATCTCGTAGAGCTCCTTGGCCGAGCACTGCATGATGTCGGTGCCGTCGATGACGACCGAACCGCGCTCCGGGCGCAGCAGACCGATGAGTGACTTCAGGAACACCGATTTGCCGGTACCCGACGGGCCCAGAAGCACGCTGACCTCGCCTGCCGGCAATTCCAGCGTCACGTCCTCCCAGATCGTCGAGGGCCCAAAGGACTTCGTCAGTCCGGTGACCTCGATAGCGACGCCCATGGGAGATCCTTCCGTCCAAGCGTGTGCCCGCCACCTCCCCAGATGTGTGGCATGAGTCACTCTAACGCAGACGGAGATCCGACATCACGGTCGGGACATCACGGCTGGATGGCCCCGCAAACCAACCGAGGCCGCCCGCAGATCTCCGCTCGCAGCGGCAGCAGTATCGGCGACGCCCGCGGTCCCTGAACGTGCTTCGTGGGCTTCCGGGGCGGGCGCCTACTTGACCGTGACGGTGGCGCCGGCGGCCTCGAGCTTGGCCTTGGCCTCGTCGGCCGCCTCCTTGGCGACCTTCTCCAGCAGCGGCTTGGGGGCGCTGTCTACCAGGTCCTTGGCCTCCTTGAGGCCCAGGCCGGAGACGATCTCCCGAACGACCTTGATGACGCCGATCTTCTTGTCCCCGGCGGCCTCGAGGATGACGTCGAATTCCGACTGCTCCTCGGCGGCTTCGGCGGGCGCGCCACCGGCGGCCGGCCCGGCCGCGGCGACCGCGACCGGGGCGGCCGCAGTGACCTCGAAAGTCTCCTCGAACTTCTTGACGAAGTCGGAGAGCTCCAGCAGGGTCATCTCCTTGAACGCGTCAAGCAGGTCGTCGGTGGACATTTTTGCCATGGTGTTGGATCCTTTCTGGTTTCGGTTTGGGGGTTTATTGGGCTTCGGCCAGGGTCGCAGAAGATTCGGTGGATGCGGCGGGTTCCGCGGGTTCCGCCGAAGCGGGTTCTGCGGCCATTTTTTCCTGCAGTGCCGCCGCGAGTCGCGCGACCTGCGATGCCGGTGCGTTGAACAGCCCGGCCGCCTTGGCGAGGTTGCCTTTCATCGCGCCGGCCATCTTGGCCAGCAGCACCTCGCGCGACTCCAGGTCGGCGATGCGCTCAACTTCGGCGACCGACAGCGGGTGCCCGTCCATGTAGCCGCCCTTGATGACCAGCGCCTTGTGCTCCCTGGCGAAGGTCTTGATCGCCTTGGCGGCGTCGACGGGCTCGCCGGCGACGAACGCGATGGCCGTCGGGCCGGCGAACAGCTCGTCAAGACCCTCCACCCCGGCATTCGAGGCCGCCCGCTTGATCAGGGTGTTCTTGGCCACCGAGTAAGTGGCCGACCCGTTGAGCGACCGGCGCAGTTCGGCCAGGTTGGCGACGGTGAGGCCGCGGTATTCGGTGATCAGGGTCGCCGTCGAACTCCTGAACTGTTCCGTGATGTCTGCAACGGCGGTGGCCTTGTCAGCCCTGGCCATGCATACCTCCTGAGGTGTGAGCGCTGCGGCATGTCGTCCGTGATCGCCGCCGAACGACGAACGCCCCGGCGCAGGCAGCGGCCGGGGCGTGATGAATGCGCCGGCATGCGCCGGCGTGGGTGCCTCGTCCTCCTGCGTGGGCCGCCGGGACGCTCCCGGACCTTCAACCGATTGCTCGGTGGCCGACGGTCTTCGGTGGATCGGCAACCAGAATAGCCGCAGCCGTCCCGATCAACCAAAACGGCCGGTTGCCAGGTGACCGAGCCGGGCCGCGCCGACCAGGCCGGCCGCGCCGCCGAGCGCGGCCGGCGCCACCCGCAGCCCGGCGAGAAAATCCAGCCGAACGTGCTCGGCCAACGCCGCGCGCAGCGGGTCGAACAGCAACGGGCCGGATCTGGCGACGCCGCCGCCGACGATGACCAAGTCGAGGTCACACACCGCCGCGACGGAGGCGATCATCGCCGCCAGCGCGGCGCCGGCCCGGTCAAACGCCTGCAGGGCCAACACATCTCCGGCCGCCGCCGCGGCGGCCAGGTTTCGCGCATCGGCGCCGGGCGGCGCCGACCAACCGCACGACCGCGCCCAGCGCACCAGCGACGGGCCGGCCGCCACGGTCTCGACGCAACCGCGTCCCCCGCACGAGCACGGCCGGCCGTCCCGGTCGACCACGACGTGGCCGACATGGCCGGCGTTGCCGGTGCGGCCCGGGTAGGGGGCGCCATCCAGCACCAGCCCGCCGCCCACCCCGGTGGACACGACCGTGCCCAGCAAGAATCGGGCGCCCCGCCCGGCGCCGCGCCAGTGTTCGCCCAGTGCCATGCACAGGCCGTCGCCACCCAGCCGCACCGGAACGCCGGGCACCGCGGCCGTGACCCGGTCGCGCAGCGGAAAGCCGCGCCAAGATGGGATGTTGATCGGGCTGACGCTGCCGGCATCCAGGTCGATGGGACCGGCCGAGGCGATCCCCACCGCGGCCACCTCGCCGCCGGCTGCGCGTACCGCGTCGTCGACCAGGCCGGCGACCACGTCCCAGACCTGCTCGGCCGCCGCCTGGGCCGGGGTGGGGCGAACGGCGGTATGCACCAGCACGCCGTCGGCGTCCGCGAGTCCGGCGGCGATCTTGGTGCCACCGATGTCCAGGCAGACGCTGAGCACGGCCGCTCAGTGCCGGTGGGTGTTGTCGGGTTGGCGCGGGTCACCGGGATGCTCGTAACCGGGAGCCAGCCGGACCAGCGCGGCCCGGCGCGCGTCCAGCCACACCCGGAAGGCGTGGCGGCGCGCGGCCCCCCGCAGATGCTCGG
>JAQTVU010000155.1 GCA_028706695.1 Mycobacterium sp. | reverse complement strand
AGCTACACCGACGCGCTCGAGACGGTGCGTGAGATGGGCGCGGCGAGGCGGGAGGCATTCGTCTGGATCGGGTTGCACGAACCCGACCAGGGCCACATGCAGACCGTGGCCGACGTCTTGGGGCTGCACCCGCTGGCGGTCGAGGATGCCGTGCAGGCCCAGCAGCGGCCCAAGCTGGAGCGCTACGACGACACGCTGTTCCTGGTCCTGAAGACCGTCAACTACCTGCCGCACGAATCGGTGGTGCTGGCCCGCGCGATCGTCGAGACGGGCGAAGTCATGGTCTTCGTCGGCAAGAATTTCGTGGTGACCGTCCGCCACGGCGACCACGGGGGACTGTCGGAGGTGCGCAAGCGCATGGACGCCGACCCCGAGCATCTGCGGCTGGGTCCGTTCGCGGTGATGCACGCCATCGCCGACTACGTGGTGGACCAGTACCTGAGAGTGACCCGGCTGATGGAGTGCGACATCGACAGCGTCGAGGAGGTGGCGTTCACCCCCGGCCGCAGGCTCGATGTCGAACCGCTGTATCTGCTCAAACGCGAGGTCATCGAACTGCGCCGCTGTGTCGTCCCGTTGGGCACCGCGTTGCAGCGCATTCAGGCCGAGAACAAGGACCTCATCTCCAAGGAGTTGCGGCGCTATCTGCGCGACGTCGCCGATCACCAGACGGAGGCCGCCGACCAGATCGCCAGCTACGACGACATGCTCACCTCGCTGGTGCAGGCCGCGCTGGCCCGCGTCGGCATGCAGCAGAACAGCGACATGCGCAAGATGTCGGCCTGGGCGGGCATCATCGCGGTGCCGACCATGGTCGCCGCCATCTACGGCATGAACTTTCATTTCATGCCCGAACTCGACTGGACGTGGAGCTACCCGGCGGTGATGGCCTCGATGGCCGCCATCTGCCTGGTCCTGTATTTCCAATTCCGCAGGAACAACTGGCTGTAACTGGCCATAACTGGCTGTAGTATCAGCGCAGCTGCGCGTGCACGCGGTTCAGAATCTCGGTCACCCCCGGTCAGCCGGCGCGACGGTCAGATTCGCTCCGGACTCCGCATCGAAGAAGGCGAGTTTCGTGGTGTCCAAAGCCAGCGCGAACGATTGGCCGATGCGCGCCTTGGACTCGACCGAAACCCTTGCCACGAATTGGTTTTCGTGCACGTCGGACTCCGCCGCCAAATCGTCGAGCTGAGCCGAGTGCGCGGCCCAGCCCGTGGTGGTGAAATACACGTACTTGTCGGCGCCCAGCGATTCGACCAGGTCGACGTTCACCTCGAAGGTCAGCGCCCCGATGCGCTGGTACCCGTCGATCAATGCGGCGTCGGACAGGTGCTCGGGCCGTACCCCGGCGATCAGGTTGTCCGGGCGGCAACGCTCGGTGATCGCCTGCCAGGTTTGCGGTGTCAGCATCACCTCCCCGAAGGGCAGCCGCACACCGGTAGACGTCGGCGTGGCCGGGAAGAAGTTCATCGCCGGCGAGCCGATGAACCCCGCGACGAACAGATTGGCCGGACGCTCGTAGAGCTCGTCGGGTGTGCCGATCTGTTGCGCGACGCCACCGTGCATCACCACCACGCGGTCCCCCAGCGTCATCGCCTCGGTCTGGTCATGGGTGACATAGACGGTGGTGGTGCCCAGCCTCTTCTGCAGCCGCGCGATCTCGCCGCGCATCTGCACCCGCAGCTTGGCGTCCAGGTTGGACAGCGGCTCGTCCATCAGGAACGCCTTGGGGTGACGCACGATCGCCCGGCCCATCGCGACCCGCTGCCGCTGCCCGCCCGACAGCTGAGCGGGCTTTCGATCCAGAAGCTCGGTCAGGTCAAGGGTTTTCGCGGTTTCCTGCACCTTGCGCGCGATCTCGGTTTTCTTCATCTTCGCCAGCGTCAGGGGAAACGCGATGTTCTGCCGCACGGTCATGTGCGGGTAGAGCGCGTACGACTGGAACACCATCGCAATGTCGCGATCCTTGGGCGCCTTCTCGTTCATCCGCTCCCCGCCGATGCGCAGCTCGCCCGACGAGATATCCTCAAGGCCGGCAATCATGTTCAGCGTCGTCGTCTTACCGCAACCGGAAGGCCCGACAAGGATCAGGAATTCGCCGTCGGCGACGGTGATGTTGAGATCCGCCACCGCCACCGCGGCGTCGGGATAGCTCTTGGAGACGTGCTCCAGCACGATTTCGGCCATTGAGTCATCCCTTCACGGCGCCAGAGGTGAGCCCGGAGACAATCTGTCTTTGGAAGATTAAAACAAAGACGACGATCGGGACCGTGATCACGATGGCACCGGCCGCGATGGAACCGGTCGGCTCCTCAAATTGCGAACTGCCCGAAAAGTTCGCGATCGCCACCGGCGCGGTGATCGCCGCCTTGGTCGCGGTCAGCGACAGCGCCAGCAGCAGGTCGTTCCAGGCGAAGATGAACACCAGGATCGCCGCGGTCACCAACCCCGGTGCCGCCAGGGGGACGATCACCTTGCGAAAAACCTGGCCCGGTGTGGCGCCGTCCATCTTGGCGGCCTTCTCCAGATCCCGCGGAATCTGGCGGAAGAACGCCGACAGGGTGTAGATGGCCAGCGGCAGCGCGAAGGTGATGTAGGGCAGGATCAAGCCCGGCCAGGTGTCGAACAGGCCGACGAAGCGTTCGATGTTGAACAACGGCGTGACCAGCGAGATGCCCGGGAACATCGTGATCAGCAGGGTGGCGCCGACCAGCAGCCGCTTGCCCGGGAAGGCAAGGCGGGCAATCGCATAGGCGGCCATCGCGCCCAGCGCGACCGCGATCAGCGTGGTGGTCAACCCGATCCCGATGGAGTTGATCAGCGCCGAGCTGAAAAAGTCGCCCCGGAAGATGCCGCGGTAATTGTCGAGGGTGATCGACGACGGAATCAGCTTGCCGTCCTTGACCGTTGACGTCGGCTTGAGGGACAGGCTCAAAATCCACAGCACCGGAAGCAGCGCGTACACCGCGACCAAAGCGTCGACGACGGCCCACACCGCGGCGCGGCGCGTCCCTGCGCTGTCAACGCCCATCGACATCACCGCCGGGCGCCGCGACGCCGAACGCCTTGATGAAGATCAGCGCGATGATGCCCACGCAAACGAAGATCAGCACGCTGATCGCCGAGCCCAGTCCCACGTTGAACCCTTTGAACAGGTTGTCATAGCCCAGGATTGACACCGAATCGGTGCCGTTGGCGCCGTCGGTCAGCACGTAGATGTTGTCGAAGATCCGGAAGGCGTCCAGCGTGCGGAAGAGCAGCGCGACCACCACCGCCGGTTTGATGATCGGCAGGATCACCCTGGTCAGCCGCCGCCAGGCGCCGGCCCCGTCGACCTTGGCGGCGCTGAGCAGATCCTCGGGAACCAGCGCCAAGCCGGCCAGCAGCAACAGCGACATGAACGGCGTCGTCTTCCACACCTCGGCGATCACGACGA
The DNA here is from genome assembly GCA_028706695.1 of Mycobacterium sp. Lineage (GTDB taxonomy): Bacteria > Actinomycetota > Actinomycetes > Mycobacteriales > Mycobacteriaceae > Mycobacterium. The sequence continues at coordinate 2,771 of JAQTVU010000155.1, read as the reverse complement.
CGCCCAACGACGGAATCCGCTGAGTCAGCGGCGCGCTGCCTTGCGGCAACAGGTTGGCCAGATAGCCGGTCCCCGGTGTCCAGGCGTAATACCAGCTGTAGGACGCGACCACGGTGACGATCCCGTACGGGACGAGCACCGCGGTGCGCACCAGCCCGCGGCCGACGAGGGTGCGGTGCATCACCAGCGCCAGCGCCAGGCCCAGCACGAACTCGATCGACACCGACACCGCCGTGATCGCGGCGGTCACCGCCAGGGCCGTCCACCAGTACCGGTCGGTCAGAATCGTCCGGTAATTGCCGAGGCCGACGAACGCGGTGTCAGCCGGGGCGGCCAGGTTGTTGCGCTGCAGGCTCAGCCACACGGCATATCCGATCGGATAGGCGGTCACCGCCAGCATCAGCAGCGCCGCGGGCGCAACCAGGACGAAGGCCAGCCGCCGCTCCGACACCCCGACCCCGGGAAAAGGGCCCGGCCGCACCGCCGCCGTCACGGCAGCAGCCCCTTGCCGTCGACGGCCTTGCGCACCTGGGCCGTGAGCTCGTCGGCCGTCCGCTCGGGATCGATCCGGGTGATCGGGCTCAGCGTGGCGGCCAGTCGAATCGCCACCGCCTGGTAGGCCGGTGTCGCCGGGCGCACGGCCGCATCGGTGAGTTGGCGGCGGATGACCGCGTACATGGGGTACTTGGCCTGGAAACGCGGGTCGGCGTACAACGAGGCCCGCACCGGGGGCAGCCCGCCGTCGATCGCGACGTGCTGCTGGCTCTGCAGGCTGCGCAGGCACCGCACGGCTTCGAACGCTTCCGCGCGGTGACGGGTGGTGGCGGCCACCGCCAGGTTCGACCCGCCGATGGTCACCCGGGCCGGCCGCCCGGGCGTCACACCGGGGTAGGGCGCGAACCCGAAGACCTTTCGGCTGGCGTCGTAGGCGATGCGGAACTGCTCATCGCTGGGTGCGAAGGTGCCGAATTCGCTGATGCTGCCCGCCAGCGCCGGAATGCGGTCCAGCGGCAGAAAGCTCACGCCGCCCTTGACCGCGTTCTCCAGCATGGATGCCAGCACGTAAGGCCAGTTGACCTCCAGCGCAGCCCTGCCCTGCTCCAGCGCCAGCCGTGCGGTGCCCTCGTCGCTTCGGGCGATCGAGGGGTCGGCCCCGGGGGCGGTGGCCACCGACTTGAGGATGCGTAACGCGTTGACGGTGGCGGCCCGGTGCGCCGGCGTGTCGGTCAAGGTGACGTGGTGACCGTCCTCGGAGAGCACCCGGCCACCGCCGCTCACCAGCAGCGTGTTGAACCACACCACCAGGCCCTCGTTCTCATTGGCCTGCACCGCGATCCAGCTGGGCCGTCCCGCGGCGTGCAATGCGCCGGCCTCGGCCACCATGTCGCTCCAGTCCTGCGGCGGCTGCCTCACCAGATCGGTTCGATACCAAAGTAATTCAGTATTGGTGGTGACGGGTGCAGCGTACAGCCTACCGTTCCATCGGGCGGTGGCCAGCGGGCCGGGCAAGGTGTCGACGGTGGCGTCGGCTTCGGCGCGCCCCGCCGGGTCCGCGGACAGCGGCAGCGCCCAGCCGGCCTCGGCGAACTCCGCAGTCCACACCACGTCCAGCGCCATTACGTCCAGGGTGCGGTCATGACCGGTCAACCGGCGAGCGAGTTGCAGCCGCTGCTCGCCGGGGGCCCTGGGCATGCTTATCTGCTCGATGGCGAACCGGCCGCCGAGTCGCTTGGTGCAATCGCGCGCGACGGCGGTGAAGGTCGCCCCGTCGGCGGCCGGGGTGTACACGCTGATCACCAGCCCGCGGTGACCGGATCCGCAGGCCGTTGCGACCGCCGCGAGGATCGCCGCCGCCGCAACTGCCCGGCGTGCGCGCCCGCGGTGGGCCGGCACTGGTGACGCGCCGCTCATCAGCCGACCCGTTCCAGAAACCGCGCACCGGCGTCGGCCGACGTGGCCGCCCTGCGATCCGGTTCGAGGATGCCGAACAACGCACCGAGCAACGCACCGAACAACGCAATGTCGGTCGCGCCGTAGACGTGCAAAGCGATCATCTCCAGATCCGGCACCTGCTCGCCGGTGAGGCACGTCGGGCAAGCGATATCGCCGAGGCAAATAAGCCCTGGCTTGAGCAGTTGACTCTGACCGCGCCGGAAGTCGCCGCCCAACACCGCCGGCCGGCCCGCAGATCGGGCGTCGAGGTCGACACTCGAGCCGCCTCAGATCGCCAGGCGCGCCAACAGATCCCGCGCCTTCTCCGCGTTCTGCGGATCGCACAGCACGTCGTAGCGGCCGGCCACCAGTTGCATGGTCGAGCTGAAGTCCCTGGTGCCGCGGGCCATGGCGTAGGGCACCGCGGAGGTGATCAAGCCGAAGAACACCCCGGCGACCAGACCGGTGGCCAACGCGGCCCACGGGTTGGGGCTGAAGAAACCGAGCACCAGCCCGATGAACAAGCCCAGCCAGGCCCCGCTGAGCACGCCGCCGCCGAGCACTTTGGGCCACGTCAGCCGGCCGGTGACCCGTTCGACCTGCATCAGATCCACCCCGACGATGGTCACCTGCTGGACCGGGAACTGCTGTTCGGAAAGGTAGTCAACGGCGCGCTGGGCCTCGGCGTAGGTGGGGTAGGAACCGACCGGCCAACCTTTGGGCGGCGTCGGCAAACTGGGTACACCGCGGCGGGCGCCCGCCGCGCCCGAGGGCGAGGCGCCGGGTACCTGTCCCGGCTGGAAAGGATTAGTCATCGCTGCTCATTCTCCTCCGCCGTC
>JAQTVU010000154.1 GCA_028706695.1 Mycobacterium sp. | reverse complement strand
ATAGGAACATGCGGGCCAGCTCCGTTTCGCTGTATTGGCCGCGGTGCTCCCAATAGTCTTGGGCCGTCACATGTTTCGATAGCCCGAGGACGGGGCCGCAGTGGGCGCGCATGGCGAAGCCCAGTTGGGAGTCGAATGCGGAGTCGAAGTCGGCGAGAAGGTCGGTGTTGGCCTCGTTGAGCGCGTTCTCGAACCGGTTGCGGTCCCCCGATGCGAGCCAGCATCCGTGGACGTGCTGATCGATCAACGCCACGTCGCCCACGTGCTGCGCCAGGTCTGTCACAGGCTCCAGGCCATCCGGAACTTGTCGGCCAGCTGCGCGGCGTCCAGTGCGCCGTATCGCTCTTGCTCCAGGCGACGGACCGCAACCACCATGTCCACCGCGGGATCGCCCAGGATGTTGCGCATCAGCTTCGACTCATCAAGTGCGGCAATCGCTTCGCTTTGATCGGCGGGCAGCTGCCGCATACCGGCGCGGTCGCGGGCCGCATCGGACAGCGTCGCGGGGTCGACGGCGGCTTCCGGCGGCAACGTCGCCTGAGTGGTGATCCCGTCCAGCGCCAGCCCCAGGATCGTCGCCGAGGCCAGATAGGGGTTGGCCGACGGATCGACGATCTTGACCTCGACGTTGCCGCCGTACGGGCTGGCGGGGCTGTCCTTGATGAATCGCACCGCCGCCTCGCGGTTTTCGGTGCCCCAACAGGGGTAGGCACCGGCCCAGTTGCCGGGGCGCAGCCGCAATCCCGACACGATCGATCCGCACAGAATGCCCTGAGCCTCCCGCAGCCCGCGCACCACCCCCGCCAGCGCGCTCTCCCCCGCCGGCGTGATACCCGTGGCGCCCGACCCGCTGCGGAACACCGGGCCTTCCGGCATGGTCAGTGAAAAATGCTGGTGCGCGCCGGATCCCACGCTGTCCGCGAACGGCGCCGGCGACAGGCTGATGCGCAGCCCGTGGCGCCGCGCGGCGCGGGCGATGATGAGCCGCAGCAGCACCAGGTGATCGGCAGCGGCCAACGGAGGATGCGGTGCCAGCGAGATCTCGAATTGGTTGGCGCCGTACTCGGGGTGGAACTGTTCGATCGCGACGCCGGCCGCCGTGGCCGAGGCGTTGACGTCACGGACGAACGCCTCGTGCTCGAGCACGCCGGCCAGACCGTGCTGCGCCCACAGCGTCGACGGCAGTCGGCCACCGGCCGGATCGACCAGGACGAACTCAATCTCGTGGCCGATCAGCGCCGCGATCCCGGCCTCGGTGAGCGCGGCCTCGATGCGGGTGAGCGCGCCACGGCCGCACTCCGGCACGGGTGCGCCATCCTGGTCGAAGAAGGAGGCCGGCGCCCACGCCAGACCGTCGCCGACGATGCGTAGGGCGGACAGGTCGATGCGCAGGCGTTGATCGCCGACGACACCGACGGCGTTGGTGAAGGCGATGCCGGTCTGGTCGATGGCGAACGCATGCCACGATGGACTGGCACCCAGTCCCGGTTCGGCGAACGTGTTGGTCCGCCGGATGGGCACCGTCTTGGCCAGGGTGAGGCCCGCGGCGTTCACGACGGTGCCGATGACGGTGTCGACGCCTTCGGCCTCCAACTGGGCGATCGCCGAGGCTCCAAGCGGTATGCCGGTCATGACAGTCATTCTGCGCCGGTACGTACGTTTGCTGCCGAACGCGTCGGGCCGGGCAGAAGCTGCCGAATTAGCTCATCGCTCCGTCTGCTGGGCACCCGGAGGTCGGGAGACACATTGTGCCGAATAGAGCTGCTCCCCGAGCTTGTCCATCAACTCGAGTTGCGTCTCCAGGTAATCGACATGCAGTTCCTCGTCGGCGACGATCTTCTCGAAGAGGTTGGCGGTGGTGGTGTCCTGCTTTTCGCGGCACATGATGATGCCCGGCTTGAGGCGGTCGAGCACGTCATGCTCGACCGCCAAGTCGGCCTCGAACTGCTCGCGCAGCGTCTGCCCGATTCGCAGGGAGAACAGACGCTGAAAGTTGGGCAGGCCGTTGAGCAGCAGGATGCGATCGGTGATCGCCTCGGCATGCCGCATTTCGTCGAAGGACTCCGCGCGGGTGCGCTCGGCCAGCTCGGTGAAACCCCAGTTCTCCTGCATCTTGGAATGCAGAAAGTACTGGTTGATGGCGGTGAGCTCGCTGGTCAGCTGCTCGTTGAGCAGCCGCAATACGTCTGGATCCCCTTGCATGATCACTCCTAGCGGTGGAAGCCGACATGTGGCCGCGGCAGGACGGGCCGGGCCGTCGCCGCCATGCCGCCTGTAATGGCACCTTGCCATGCCCGTTGGGAATCTTCCAGGAAGGTATGGCTGCGCTCAATGCGTGGCGGGCGTCGCTGGCAGTGATGCACATTACACTAGGCATAGGTTAGACTTCGGCAATTGAGTTAGGTTAGACTCTGCTAACATGCGACACGTTGGTTCGGCGGTCAGGCAGGGGATCCCAGTGCGGGACGACCATGAATTGCGGTCGCCGGACGGGGCTTTCCGCTCTGGGGCTCGCCGCGGGGCGCGGGGTGCGCGCTGATGTACGTGTGCCTGTGCGTGGGAGCCACGAATCAGACCGTGTCCGATGCGGTTGCGCGGGGCGCGTCCACATCCAAGGAGATTGCCGCGGCCTGCGGGGCGGGGGGAGATTGCGGCCGCTGCCGACGCACGCTGCGGGCGATCCTCGCCGCCGCCAACCAGAGAGAACCCGTGCAGTCGCGTTAGGACGGCTCAACCGGTTCAACGCCGATCGAACTCCGCACGGACTGCCGCATACCCATTAGTGACGAATCGGGAATCTACCCCATTGACCGCGGCACAACGGCAGTCCACACGTTCGGGTTTCAGGCGGACGGACGCCCGTTCGGAAACCAACGACGCCTTGACGGCGTAGCCGCCGATCAAGTGGTCAGGTACTCCACGAGCGCGCGCCGGATGGTCTCGCCCCGGCTCACGCCTTCGAGTTCTGCTCGGGTGTCCACCAACGTCACCAGGTCGTCGGGCGGGCGCACCGAGTAGGTGCTCGCGGCTTCATCCCCTATCGACGGTCGGCCCCGGCGGCGCTGTTTCTCCTCAGGGATGCCTGCTTCGGCCTCGGTGACGAGCCGGTCCACTCCTGCGTTGTCCAGCGGTGGGTAAGTCTGCTTCTGTGTGTGGGTCATATCATCGCCTGCCTCGTGCTCGGAGGGCTTTCTCCAGTTCTTTTGGACTGGCCTTCATGCAGTGGATGACTCGCCCGGGGCACCAAGTGTTTTGGCTGGCTAGAGGCTGTTTTCGGCCCTATCCTGCGGACGTCGTGCAACAACCGGACGACTCGGCCGCGCGATTCGGGTGCCCCCGCTAACCACGACGGGAGACTGCCATGAGAACACTGCTGTTCAGCCGGACGCGCACGCTCACGCCCGGCGGCGGGATCGCCGTCGCGGCGACGGCCTCCTCGTGCGCGTCGAGCAGGCCGGGGAGCGGGAGTGGCTCGAGGTCTTCCTGCCGACGCCGGACGTCAACAACCTCGTCGAGATGCTGACGGAGAACCTTGAGGTCTGGGGCTGGCGCCCGCCGCCGTCGAGGTCGTAATCCGATTACGAGCCACTTGTCCCCGGTGTCACATATGTTGTGGCCAACATTCCACGCGCTGGCCCGGGGTCTACGCATGTCGCTCATGAGGTGGGCGACGTCTACCCGGTAGCGTCCGGCTCAGCCGCTCGCGACGAGGAGTCAGAAGTGAAGAAGGCACGTCCCAAAGTAGTCGACCTCTTCGCCGGTGCCGGAGGACTGAGCTTGGGCTTCGAACAGGCCGGTTACGACGTCGTTGCTGCTGTCGAAATGGACCCTGTTCACGCTTCGACGCATGAGTTCAACTTTCCGTACTCCGCGACCTTCTGTCGAGATGTTCGGGGTCTCAGCGGATCGCACATCCGGGCAGAATCCGACCTTGGTAGCGATGAACTGCACGCGGTCGTGGGTGGCGCTCCTTGCCAAGGCTTCTCGATGATCGGCAAGCGCGCCCTCGACGATCCACGCAATGCCCTTCTCGGTGAATTTGTCCGCGTTGTACTGGAGCTGCAGCCGCGCTATTTCGTGCTGGAGAACGTAGCGGGTCTGACGGTTGGGAATCACCGGAAACTTCTCGACGAGGTCATCGAGCTTCTTTCGCTGAATCACTATCAGGTACGCACGCCCTATCGGGTGCTGCAAGCTGCCAATTACGGAGTGCCTCAGAGCCGGAAGCGGCTCTTTCTTATTGGTTCCCGTGACGGCGTACCTCTACCGGCATATCCCGAACCCACGCACACTGCACGGACGCCGAAAGGTGAATTGATGATGCTCGGCGACCTGCCAGCATGTCCGAGCGTTTGGGATGCGTTGGGCGACCTGCCGGAGGCGGATCACTACGAAGAGCTTCTGGCTTCTGATTGCGTGCAGGCGAAGTTCGGCAGTCCGTCGGAATACAGTGCGCAACTGAGAGGGATCGCGAGGACGACCGACTTCGCCTTGCAGCGGCCGGTCGTGCCCGACTTTCTCACGTCAAGCATGCGCACAGTCCACACCCAAATCTCGATTGAGAGGTTCGCGGCAACACCGCCTGGCGACGTAGAGCCAGTGAGTCGCTTCCTCCGGCTCCACCCGAAGGGCATCTCGAACACGCTGCGAGCCGGCACCGCGAGCGACCGCGGCGCATACACGTCGCCTCGGCCCGTCCATCCGGTGTCCCCACGATGCATCACGGTCCGAGAGGCTGCTCGCCTGCACGGCTACCCAGACTGGTTCCGACTTCACAGCACCAAGTGGCACGGCTTCCGACAGATCGGCAATTCCGTTCCCCCGCCGCTTGCCCGCGCCGTTGCATCGGCGCTCTTGGGGGCCGACGGCGTGACACCCTCCCGGGGCTCGAAGCAATCGCTGGGCGACGAAACTTTGCTCAGGATGACTTCGTCGCAGGCAGAACGTCACTTCGGGATTACCGAGCGGGTCATCCCTCAGCGCAATCGACGAGTATCGGATAAATGAGCGGCCGACCGCCCAACCGATACACGCAGCTGCTCGAACACGTCTTCCAGCAGAACTTCAGCTCTGGTGACGAGCGGATTCCGTTCAGTCGCTCCGATATCGAAACCGCCGCAGAAACTCTCGGCATCGATCTCCCCAAGAATTTGGGGGACGTCGTCTATGCGATGCGTTACCGCACCGAGTTGCCGGCTTCGATCCGCAAGCACGCCCCCAAGGGGAAGCAGTGGGTCATCAGAGGGGTGGGTCGAGCGAGATACGAGTTCGCGGCGGTATCGCTCACGCGGATCGTGCCGACTCCCGGCTTGGTGACGACCAAGATTCCGGACGCTACCCCGGAGATTCTTCTGGCGAATCGGTTAGGGGACGAGCAAGCCCTACTCGCGTTGGTCCGGTACAACCGGCTTATCGACACATTCCTTGGCATCACCTCCTACTCACTTCAGAACCACTTGCGAACGAGCGTGAGGACCATCGGCCAGGTCGAGGTGGATGAGATCTATCTGGCCGTCGACAAGTACGGAGCCCAGTACGTGATCCCCGTGCAGGCCAAGGGTGGCAGCGATCAGATCGGTGTTGTGCAGACGGAACAGGATCTCGCGGTTTGCGCCGAGAAATTCCCGCAGTTCATTCCGCGGCCTGTCGTCGCGCAGTTCATGGCGGACGACGTAGTGGCGCTCTTCGAGCTCACTCTCCAGGATGACGAAGTGAGAATCGTCGATGAGAGGCATTACAAGCTCGTCGAGAGCAGCGACATCGCACCAAAGGACATCGAGCTCTATAGAAGGGTCGCAGGCAAGCAGTAACGCCAGCGCCGCGCGCGTGGCTCTGTCGGCGTTAGATTCGGGGAGTGACCGTCCCGTCGTGGGCCTCGGATCCACGAACCCGCGCAGTTATGCGAGGCAACCGATCGCGGGACACTTCTCCCGAGCTGGCTGTGCGCCGGGCTCTACATCGGATGGGGCTTCGGTTCCGCGTCGCGCATCGGCCAGATGCCACGTTGCGGCGGACTGCGGACATCGTCTTCACGAAGAAGCGGATCGCGGTCTTCATCGACGGCTGTTTCTGGCATGGCTGCCCCGAGCACTATGTGGCGTCGAAGTCCAACACCGACTATTGGAACCCCAAGATCGAGCGCAACATGATCCGCGACGAAGAAACGACTCGGCTATTGACGGATTGCGGCTGGCTGGTACTGAGGGTTTGGGCCCACGAACAGCCTTCAGATGTCGC
>JAQTVU010000153.1 GCA_028706695.1 Mycobacterium sp. | reverse complement strand
GGCCGCGCGACGTGAGCTTTCCGGCAGCTGCAGGTAGGCGACGATGACCGCGTCGAACGATCCGGTCGGCAGCGCATCGTTGACCACATCGATGAGCTCGAACTCGACCCGGTCGGAAACCCCGGCGCGATGCGCCAGCTGCGCGGCCCGCTCCAGCGCCCGTCTCGAGAAGTCCACACCGACGACTTGCCAGCCCCGCTCGGCCAACCACACCGCGTTTCGGCCCTCACCGCAGCCCACGTCCAGCGCCCGCCCCGGCGTCGCCGCCGACATTTCGGCGGCGAAGAACGCGTTCGGCTTTGTCCCCCACAACAGTTCACCGTCGAGTTCGCTGTCGGCGTAGCGGGCATCCCAGGCGTTCGCGTCCACGTTGTGCTCCAATCCAAGTTGTGCTCCAATCCAAGCTGGCAGAGGGCGGCGTCGGCCCATAACCTCGGCCCGACGTTTCGGCAAGCGCGCCGCGGATACGACCCTGTCCTGGTCACGGGAGCGGCAACCGGTCCATGGTGAACTCGGTGGCGGGCATCCCCCATGAGACCGGCTTGCCGCCGGTGCGAAAGTACATCTCCTTGAACGCCATCTTCATCGCCCATGAGGCGTAGCCCATCTTGAAGACGCTGGTCTTTCCGCCGAACCAGGTGTCGGAGTGGATGTAGAAGCCCTTGTGGCCGCCCATGTCGCCGAAGCAGAGGATCTCCGGTCGATAGGGTCCGCCGACCCGGTCCTGGGCCAGGCGCCCCACGGCGACCGCAATCTGGCGCGCGACGATCTCGGCCTGCTGGTGTCCGAGGGAACCGAGCTTGGGTACGGTCAGCGCGGCCGCGTCACCCACGGCGAACACCTCCGGATGGTCGGGGTTGCGCATGTCGGTGCCGGTGAGCACGAAGCCGTACTCGTCGGTGATCGGCAGATCCTTCAGGAACGGGTGCGGCACCCAGTCGGGCATGAGGATCTTCAACTCCGCTTCCGCGCTCTGGCCGTTGGCGAACTCGATGCCATCCGCGGTCAGCCGCAGCACGTCCTGGGTGGCGGGCAGGTATCCAAACCCCATGTCGGTGGCCAACCCTAGGAATTCCTTGACGATCTGTTCACCCGCGTCCTCGGCGATGGCTTTGGCCGGGGTGAACAACGTAATTTTGTGCGCATCGCCCATCGAATGCTCCCCGAGCCAATGCGCCATGGACAGCGCCAATTCCAATGGCGGACCCTCACAAGCCGCTTCGGCCACAGGTAGCCACTCGGGCTTGTGCTGCAGGCCCTGATGGAATCGAGCGGATCCGATGACGATCGGGCCGCCCCGGTAGCCGCCTCGGAAAAGCTTGCGGCGCAATTTGTTACCATAGTGTCCGCTGGAAACGGAGTCACCGAACTCCCCGAAACCCTCGATCCGGTCATAGGCAAGCAGGTTGCCCAAGGCCACCACCAGATAGTCGTAGCCGATCGTTTCGGGCGCCGAGCCGGCGCGGTCGGTCGGCGTGAATACCACGGACCTGGCGTCGGGGTCGATAGCGGTGACCGAGGCGTTGACGAATTCGTTGCCGTCGTGGTCATGGAACCGGACGGTGTCCATGTGCATCGACAGCAGCGGATCGTGGTCGACGAACACCTCCATCGCGATGTTTGGCACGAAGATCAGAAACGGGTTGCGGTCGATCACCGTCATGTCCACCGCATCTCCGCAGTGTTCCCGGATAAACCGTGCGGTGGTCAGGCCCGCGAAACTGCTACCCAGAATCACCACCCGCGGACGCGCCCGGCTCATGACGCCGCCAGCCGTCGCGCCCGGCGACCCATGTCAATCTGGCCGAGCGGCGCGCGCGTCTTCGACCACGCGGGTCGGACGTCGGCAAAGCCGGGTGAATTGAGCTCCACACCGTCGGTGGTTACAGCCAGCACTGATTCCACGATCTCTGACGTTTGAATCATTTTGGGCTCCAATGGTATTGGCTTGCTCTTTAAGGTCATTTCGTTTCGCGTGAAACAAGCGGGTCCCGCGCCGTGTCGAGCGGAACCTGGTGGATCAAGCCGATCCGTTCCGGGCCTCGCGGTGAGACGCCCGTTCGATCGTGGTCGGGATGCCAAGTCGGTGCAGCAGAACGCTGGCGGGGCACCAGCCCACCGCCGCGTCGAGCAACAGGTTGGCCCCCACGAACCCGGTGAGTGTTCTCCAGCGAGGCGACAATTCGCGTCCCGCCGCCAACGTCGCCAACACCGTTGCTCCAGCCAACAGGTAGATGGTGCGCTCAACTGTCCATCCTTGCGGACGGGGCATCCCGAACGCTCCTCGCTCGATGGCGGCCACCGGCTCGTCGATCTGCATCATAAGCTCCTCCACGGTCGAGATGCGTCAGACGCCAACCGAACTACCGAAGTCCGTCGGACGCATACCCGGCTCCTTACGGGATCCACCGCCGCCAAACGGGTTAGGCCTTACTCTCGAGATTCTTGACCGCCGCCGGATCGTTTTCGGTGAGTCCGATCCGGGACGCACCGCCGGGTGAGCCGAGTTCTGCGAAGAAGTCGGCGTTGTATCGGATATAGTCGTTGTACTCTTCTGGCACATCCTCTTCGGTGTAGATGGCCTCGACCGGGCATACCGGCTCGCAGGCGCCGCAGTCGATGCACTCGTCGGGCTGGATGTAAAGCATCCGGGCGCCCTCATAGATGCAGTCGACCGGGCACTCGTCGACGCACGACTTGTCTTTGACGTCGACGCAAGGTTCGGTGATCACGTAGGTCACAAGAGGTCTCCCTTACTTCTCTGCTCGAAGGACATCCGCCGCCGAAATGCCGGTGCTCGCCGGCCGACCGTGAGCTATCCGCAGCAGGTCATCGAGGGCCGCGAGCTTGACGCGGGGCCGCCCGTGCCGTTTACCGGCCGACCGCTCGTAGTCGTCGATAAGCTGCCACTGCGCGCGGGTGACCAGCTTGGACTGACGTGAAGTGAGCCAGTCGGCGAGCCTGTCGGCGTAGTCTTGCCCGAATCCGGCCGGTGCGGTGTTGGCCAAGTCGGCCAGCAGGGTGTCGACGGTGTCCTGGGCGTCCTTCTTGTTGGTGCCGATCACTCCGCTGGGGCCGCGCTTGATCCACCCGACCACATATTCGTTGCGGCTGCCGGCTATTCGGCCGTGGGTGTTGGGAATGGTTGCGGCCTTGACGTCGAACGGCAGGCCCGGGATGGGGATCCCGCGGTACCCGACCGCGCGGACCACCAGCTGCACCGACAGCTCCTCGCGCACTCCGGTGTCGACGGCCACCAGCCGCCCGCTTTGGTCGCTGACCAACTCGTTGCGGCCCAGGACGATCCGCTCGACTTTTTCCTCGCCCTTGATCTCGATCGGGGAAGTCAAGAATCGCAACACAATTCGACGATTCCCCGGACGCGTCCGGCGGGTCGCGTAGTCGCGCAGCACCTTGATGTTCTGCCTGGCGATCTTGCCGGCGGCGGCGACGTCGTCGTCGGTGATCGCCGCCAGCTCCGCGGGATCGACCACCGCGTCGACCCGATCCAGGTTGCCCAACTCGCGCAACTCGACCGGGGTGAACGCGGCCTGCAGCGGGCCGCGCCGGCCGATGATCAGCACCTCCTGCACGCCGCACGGGCGCAGCGACTCCAGCGCGTGATCGGCGATGTCGGTGCGCGCGAGCGCCTCGGGATCGGTGACCAGGATGCGCGCGACGTCCAGCGCGACGTTGCCGTTGCCGACCACCACCGCCCGCGCCCCGGACAGGTCGGGGACCAGCCGCGCGAAGTGCGGGTGCGCGTTGTACCAGCCCACGAAGTCGACCGCGGCGATGCTGCCCGGTAGGTCTTCGCCGGGAATGTTCAGCGCTCTATCTGCCTGCGCGCCAACCGCGTAGATCACCGCGTCGTAGCGCTCGGCGAGCTCACCGGGCTCGATGTGTTCGCCCACCCGTATGTTGCCGAAGAACCGGTAGCGCGGGTCTGCGGCGGTCTTGTCGAACTGGTTGCTCACCGATTTGATTTTCGGATGATCAGGCGCCACACCGGAGCGCACCAATCCCCCCGGCGTGGGCAACATCTCGAGCATGTCCACTCTGACGTCGATGTCCGGGGAGGAGTCGGCGGCTGTCAGCAAGGCCGCGGCGGCGAAAAAGGCCGACGGGCCAGAACCCACGATCGCGATGTGGTACACACCCACGTTCAGTGCCTCCTGCAACGCGCAACGTCGCGGCGGTCGGATTTCCGTGCCCTCCCGCAGCTCACAATCGTCACAAGCCAACCGGGGACAGTGCGCATGGGTGCGGGTGAAATGCCGGTCACGAGACGTGTATGCCGCACTCGGTCTTGTTGAATCCGGCGAAACGACCGCTGCGCTTGTCGGCACCCGGCGCGGGTTTGGTGGTGTTCGGTGCACAACCGATCGACGTATAACCCTCATCCATCAGCGGATTGACCAACACGTTGTGCTGGGCGATGTAGTCGGTCATGTCCTGGTCGGACCATGCCGCCAACGGGTTCACCTTCACCAGCTTGAACTTTTCGTCGAAACCGATCAGCGGCGCATGGATGCGGGTTGGTGCGTCGGTTCGGCGCAATCCGGTTACCCACGCGCAATATTCGGGCAGTGCTTTGCCCAGCGGGACGACCTTGCGCAACCGGCAGCACTCGTCGGGATCGGTATGGCACAGGCTCGTGCCCAACGCCAACACCGAGGGCTCGGGGCCGATGGTGATCAGTCGGATGTCGTAGGTCGCCGCGACCGCGTCACGCATGCCGATCGTCTCGGGGAACTCATTTCCGGTGTCGATGAACATCACCGGCACCCCCGGACGCACCTTGGCCGCCAGATCCACCAACACGGCGTCTTGCATGTTGCAGGCGACCACCCACTTGCCGGGGAAGGTCTGGTCGGTCCAGCGCAGCAACTCGGTGGCGTCGGCGCCGTCGAGCGCGGCGGCGCCGCGCGCGGCCAGCTCGCGGAGTTCGGCTTCGGTCATCCGGTCGGGCCCTTCGCTCATCTGATTCTCCAGCTTCTTTATCGCAGGTCGTCTTCGGCGGCGCGCAACGCCCAGTTCGCGAACCGCTCGCCGGGATTGCGCTGGGCGACGAAGTTGCGCACCACGCGGTCGATGTAGTCGCCCAGTTCGTGGCTGTAGACCTTGTGCGCGCGCAATTTGCGGCCAAAACCCGCGTCTTGGCCTATCCCTCCCCCCAGGTGCACCTGGAACCCCTCCACCGATCCGCCGTGGCCGTCGTCGACCATCTGACCCTTCAATCCGATGTCGCTGACCTGGATGCGGGCACACGAATTGGGACAGCCGTTGAGCCCGACGCTGATCGGCACATCCAAGGCCTCGTCGATGTCAGCCAGGCGGGCCTCCAACTCGGGCACCAGGGTATGGGCACGGACCCGGGTTTCGGCGAACGAGAGCTTGCAGAACTCGATGCCGGTGCAGGCCATCACGTCCTTGCGCCAGCGCGACGGGCGCGACGGCAACCCCAGCGCATCGAGGCCGGCCACCATCTCGTCCACCTTCTCGTCGGGCACGTCGAGGACGATCAGCTTCTGATATGGGCTGAACCGGGCCCGGTCTGAGCCGGCACGCTCCATCAAATCGGCCACCGCCGACAACGCGCTGCCGGAGACCCGCCCGGCGATCGCGGCGACCCCGATCGCGTTGCGCCCGTTTTTTTGGCGCTGCACCCCCACGTGATCGATGGGATGGGCGCTCGGCTCGGGCGCCGGCCCGTCGACGAGGCGACGCTTGAGGTACTCGGTTTCGAGCACTTCGCGGAATTTCTCCACGCCCCAGTCCTTGACCAGAAACTTCATCCGCGCCTTGGAACGCAGCCGCCGATAGCCGTAATCGCGGTACAGCGCGGTCACCGCCTCCCACACATCGGGCACCTCGGCCAACGGCACCCAGGCCCCGACCCGTTGGGCCAGCATCGGGTTGGTCGACAAGCCGCCGCCGACCCACAGATCCATGCCCGGCCCGTGCTCGGGATGGTTGACCCCGATGAACGCCACGTCGTGGGTCTCATGAGAGACGTCCTGCAATCCCGAGATCGCGGTCTTGTACTTGCGGGGCAGGTCCGCATACGCGGGGTTGCCCAAAAATCGCCGGGCGATCTCCTCGATGGCCGGGGTGGCATCGAGAACCTCCTCCAAGGATTCACCGGCCAGCGGTGAGCCGTGGAAGCCGCGCGGGCAGTCCCCGCAGGCCTCGGTCGTCTGCAGGCCCACCTCGTCGAGCCGCCGCCAGATTTCGGGAACGTTCTCGATTT